>JBFIDC010000046.1:0-14576 GCA_041581495.1 Nocardioides sp.
ACCTGCCGAAGTCGATCATCATCGGCGGCTCCGGCGCGATCGGCGTCGAGTTCGCCTACGTGATGAAGAACTTCGGTGTCGAGGTGACCATCGTCGAGTTCCTCGACCGGATGGTGCCGACCGAGGACGCCGAGGTCTCCAAGGAGTTGCTCAAGCAGTACAAGAAGCTCGGCGTCGAGGTGCTGCTGAAGACCAAGGTCGACTCGGTCGAGGACACCGGCAGCGGCGTCAAGGTCACGGTGAGTCCCGCCGACGGGGGAGAGGCCAAGACTCTCGAGGCCGACAAGTTCCTCGCCGCGTTCGGTTTCGCGCCCCGCCTTGATGGCTACGGACTCGAGGCCACCGGTGTCGAGACCACCGATCGTGGCGCCATCGCGGTCGATGCCCGCGGTCGCACCAACGTCCCCGGCGTCTACGCCATCGGCGACGTCACGGGCAAGTTGATGCTCGCCCACACCGCCGAAGCGATGGGCGTGGTGGCCGCCGAGACCATCGCCGACGCCGAGACCATCGAGATCGACTTCGACTTCATTCCGCGCGCGACGTTCTGCCAGCCCCAGATCGCCTCCTTCGGCTACACCGAGGAGCAGGCCAGGGAGAAAGGCTACGACGTCAAGACGGCGCAGTTCCCCTTCTCGGCCAACGGCAAGGCCCGCGGCATGGCCGAGGGTGTCGGGTTCGTCAAGATCGTGGCCGACTCCACCCACAACGAGATCCTCGGCGCCCACATGATCGGGCCCGAGGTGACCGAGCTCCTGCCGGCGTTGACCCTGGCCAGACAGTGGGACCTGACCGCCGATGAGGTGGCCCGCAACGTCTTCGCCCACCCCACCCTGTCGGAGGCCATGAAAGAGGCCGTCGAAGGAATCGCCGGCCACATGATCAACCTCTGACATGAGCGATCGCGTTGTCATCCTCGGTGGTGGCCCCGGTGGCTATGAAGCCGCGCTCGTGGCCGCCCAACTCGGCGCCGATGTCACAGTCGTCGACAGCGACGGCATCGGTGGCTCGGCCGTGCTCACCGACTGTGTCCCGAGCAAGACGCTGATCGCGACAGCCGAACTGATGGCTGAGGTCTCCAGCGCCAACGAACTCGGCGTGATGATCGGCGAGGGCGGCATCCGGGTCGACCTCGCGCGGATCAACCAGCGGGTTCTCCAGTTGGCCGCCGACCAGTCCGCTGACATCACCCGCCGGCTCGGCAAAGAGGGCGTGCAGGTGGTGGCCGGTCGTGGTCGCCTCGATGGCCCCAACCGCGTCGTGGTGGGCGAGACGACCTACGACGCCGACGCGGTGCTGGTCGCCACCGGCGCGGCCCCACGCACGCTGCCGAGCGCCCAGCCCGACGGTGAGCGGATCCTGACCTGGGAGCAGGTCTATGGCATGCAGGAGGTGCCCAGCGAGTTGATCGTGGTCGGCTCCGGTGTCACCGGCGCCGAGTTCGCCAGCGCGTACCTGAACCTGGGGGTTCCCGTCACGCTGGTCTCCTCGCGCGATCGAGTCCTGCCCGGCGAGGACGCCGACGCCTCCGCGGTGCTCGAAGAGGTCTCGATCAGGCGGGGCATGAAGTTGCTCTCGAAGTCACGCATGGAGTCGGTCACTCGCGACGGCGACACCGTCACCGTCACCTTGACCGACGGCCGTGCGGTGCAGGGCTCACACTGCATCCTGGCGCTCGGTTCGGTACCCAACACCGCCGAACTCGGCCTCGAGGAGGCGGGGGTGATTCTCAAGGACGGCGGATTCGTCAACGTCGACCGGGTCTCGCGTACCTCCGCACGTGGTGTCTACGCCGCAGGTGACTGCACAGGCGTGCTCATGCTGGCCAGCGTGGCGGCGATGCAGGGCCGGATCGCCATGTGGCACTTCCTCGGCGACGCCGTGCACCCGCTCGACCTCAAGAAGGTCTCCTCCAACGTGTTCACGGCTCCCGAGATCGCCACCGTCGGCTGGTCCCAGGAGGCCGTCAACGCCGGTGAGATCCAGGCCGAGACTGTGACCTTGACCCTGTCGGGCAACCCCCGGGCCAAGATGCAGGGAGTGCACGACGGGTTCGTGAAGCTGTTCTGCCGTCCCGGCACCGGCATCGTCGTCGGCGGTGTCGTGGTCGGACCCCGAGCCAGCGAACTGATCCACCCGGTCTCGATCGCGGTCGCCGAGTCGTTGACGGCCGATCAACTGGCCCAGGCCTTCACCGTCTATCCCTCGATGAGCGGGTCGATCGCTGAGGCGGCCCGCCGACTGCACCGGTTCAGGGCCGACTGATCACAGCGCCGCGAGGATCGCACGCAATCGCTCGATCTCGATGCTCTGCTCGGCGTTGATGTCGGTGGCCAACTCGTTGACGCGTTGGTCACGACCGGTGAGCAACACCGACTTGGCCATGGCAACCGCGCCGAGGTGGTGGGCGATCATTCCTTCGAGGAAGAGCCGATCGAACGCGGCGCCCTCGGCGTCTTCGAGTTCGTCGAGTTGATCGTCGCTCAGCATCCCCTCGAGGCCCTCGTGGCCGTGCTCGGAGTGGTCGTAGCGAGCAGGGTCGTCGTTGACGGCCGGCACGTCGATGGAGCGATCTGTCAGCCATCCGGCCATGACCAGGATCTCAGGAGCCTGAGCGCTCTCGATCCGCAGGGCGACGTCCTTGACCGCGGGGTCGCTGGCGCGAGCGGGCACCATCGCCGTCATCTCGAGGGCCTGCCGGTGGTGGAGCACCATCATCTGCATGAAGGCGATGTCGTCGTGGTTGGCCAGGTTCTGCGACATCGGTTGCTCGGGGTCTCGCGTCGTGGTGTCCTCACCCGGCGCACCGGGCTGGAGTTCGGCGAGGTCCATCGAGGGCGCCGTTGTCGACTGAGTGGAGCCGACGCCTCCGGGCGAGGCGCCCGGGCGCAGGTCCGAGTCGTCGTCGGCGCAGCCGCTGAGGGCCGCTACGAGCACGAGCACGAGCATGGGCGCGAGCACCGAAACGACCGCCGCGGTCTTGGGTCCCCGAGCCGTCTTCACGTTGCGTAACTTAGCCGGGCCTCCCACGTTGGACCGGTGTCGTGCTGTGCTCCCGGCATCTGAAAGGCCTGTTCGTGTCGCTGTCGTCCCGTTGGACCCGCCTGATTCTTTCGTTCTTCGCCGTCGCAGCGTTGGGGCTCACCGCCCTGCAGGCGCCGGCGCTCGCCAGCGCGATCCGTGGGGATGCCGACCCGGCCACCTGCACGACCGCTGAACTGCGAGAACTCCAAGCAGCCGGCGACAACTTCGCCGACAGGTGCCTCCTGCCCGGTCAGGAGTTGGCCGGACTGCGCACCTTCAAGGCCGACGCGCCCGAGGGCGTCGTGAAGAGCCCCGACCTCAACCTCGTCGCCGAGGTGCCGCTCGCCGGTGCCTTCGCCGCAGACGGGTCCTATGGGACCGACCTGGCCTTCCGCGGCAAGTTCGCCTTCGACGGCAACTACAACGGGTTCACGGTCTACAACATCAAGAACCCGACCAAGCCCCGGCGGGTCGCCCAGGTGGTGTGCCCCGGTTCTCAAAACGACGTCTCGGTCTATCGCAACGTGCTGATCCTCAGCGTCGACTCCAGTCGCAGTGACGACTCGTGCGCCAGCGTCTCCCAGTCCGCGAGTGAGAAGTCCTCGTGGGAGGGTCTGCGGGTCTTCGACATCTCCAACCCCAAGAAGCCCAAGTACATCGCTGCTGTCGAAACCGACTGCGGCTCGCACACCCACACCGTGGCTCCTTCGCACCGCGGCAAGGCGCTGTTCGTCTACGTCTCGTCCTACTCGCCCAACGCGGACTACCCCGACTGCCAGCCGCCCCATGACTTCGTCAGCGTGGTGAAGGTCCCGCTCAAGAACCTGAAGCGGTCGCGGGTCGTGTCCAAGCCGGTGCTCTTCCCCGACGGCGGCAACAACACCACCAGCGGATGCCACGACATCACCGCCTACCCGGCGCGCGACCTCGCGGCGGGGGCCTGCATGGGCGACGGCATCTTGATGGACATCAAGAAGCGCAACAAGCCGATCGTCATCGATCGGGTCACCGACGACGTGAACTTCTCGTTCTGGCACTCCGCGACCTTCAACAACAGCGGCACCAAGGTCGTCTACACCGACGAGCTCGGCGGCGGTTCCGCGCCGACCTGCAACCCGATCCTCGGTTCGACGCGCGGGGCCAACGGCATCTATGACGTCGTCGGCAACAAGCTGATCTTCAAGAGCTACTACAAGATGCCGCGCACCCAGTTGCTCACCGAGAACTGCGTGGCTCACAACGGCTCGCTGGTCCCCGTCAAGGGCAAAGACATCATGGTCCAGGCCTGGTACCAGGGTGGGATCGAGGTCTTCGACTTCACCGACTCGGCGAACCCGGTCCAGATCGCCTACTACGACAATCCGGCGATCTCCGAGACCGAACTCATCCTCGGTGGAGTTTGGTCGGCGTACTGGTACAACGGCTACGTCTATGCCAGCGACATCACCCGCGGGTTCGGGGTCTACAAACTCACCGACCCGCTGGTGGCTCCGGCTCAAAAGGTCCGCTTCAAGCGGTTCAACGCGCAGTCACAGCCCGGCTACTGAGTTGTGGTTGCGGGGACAGATGTTGTCCCCGCAACCTAGGCTCGCCTCTCGTGACTGCCTCTCGGACAACAGCGACCCTCGCCGCCTCCATCGCGGGGCTCATCGTGGTTCCGATGGCCCTGGCAGGGCCGGCATCGGGTGCCACCGATCAATGGGCGGTGCCCTCGAGCGCGTCGATCCGGATTGACGGACACGGCTACGGCCACGGGCACGGAATGTCTCAGCACGGAGCCCAGGGTGCGGCGATCGAGGGTCTGAGTCACAAGAAGATCCTCAAGTTCTATTACCCCGGGACCAAGATCGGCTCGGCGAAGGGTCGGCTCGCGGTGCTGATCACCGCAGACACCTCCAAGGACGTCCTGGTGGCGGCCAACAAGTCGCTGCGGCTCAAGGTCAACCGGAGCGGGGCCAAGAACATCGTCCTGCGACTCGCCTCGGTCCGTCCCAAGGCCAAACGCTGGCGCATCGTGCCCGTCTCGGGCGGCAAGGTGAAGATCTCGTTCAAGACCTCGCGCTGGCGCACCCTGCGCACCGTCAAGGGGCAGGGTCAGTTCTTCACCCCCGGTGGCGCCACGACCCTCGTACTGCCGGGCAACCGCACGGTGAAGTACCGCGGCGCCCTGCGCTCGGTGCAGCGCGACACCGTGAACCTGGTGTCGTTGGAGACCTATCTGCGCGGCGTGGTCCCCCTGGAGATCCCCGCGCTGTGGAAGCCGCAGGCCGTGCAGTCGCAGGCGGTGGCGGCTCGCACGTACGCCGCGTTCGAGCGCGCCGATCGCAGCGGCCACTACGACATCTGCGACACCACGTCCTGCCAGGTCTACGGCGGCGCGAGTGCCGAGCACCCAGCCTCGAACGCGGCGATCAAGGCGACCAAGGGCGAGGTCGTGACCTATCGGGGCGCGCCGGCCTTCACCCAGTTCTCCGCATCCAACGGCGGTTGGAGCACCACGGGCTCCCAGCCCTACCTCAAGGCCAAGCAGGACCCCTATGACGATTGGGCGGGCAACTCCAACGCGTCGTGGACCACCACCGTCACCGACGTCGAGATCGAGAAGGCACTGCCGGCCCTGGGCAACCTGACCGGCATCTCCTTCTCGGGGCGCGACGGCAACGGCGAGTGGGGCGGCCGTGTCGGGTCGGTGACCCTGACCGGGTCTTCGTCATCGCGCACGATGTCGGGTTCTGAGTTCCGCTCCATGCTCGGTCTGCGATCGGAATGGATCAACCTCACCGTCACCGCGCAGTAGCCGCTGCGGCACGAGCCGAGGCTCACACCAGGATCAGCACCAAGTCTCCGCCGTCGACTGCCTGGGTTCCGGACAAGGCGACCCGTTCGACGGTGCCCGCCATGGGCGCGGTGATGGAGGCCTCCATCTTCATCGCCTCGATGGTCGCGATCGTCTCGCCGGCGGCTACCTTGGCCCCCTCGTCGACCACGACGGTCACCGCACCCTGGAACGGCGCCGCGACGTGACCCGGCTGGTTGGGGTCGGCCTTCTCGGCGGCCTGCACCTCGGCTGAGACGTGGCGATCACGAATGCTGATCGGGCGCAGTTGGCCGTTCATGGTGGTCATCACCGTGCGGAAGCCACGCTCGTCCGGCGCGCCGATGGCTTGCAGACCGATCAGCAGGGTCTTGCCCTCCTCGAGTTCGATCTCGTGCTCCTGGCCCTGGCGCAGGCCATAGAGATAGTCCATGGTCGGCAGGACCGAGATGTCGCCGTAGGTCTGCTGGGCCTCGAGGAACTCCTTGGTCGGCCCCGGGAACAGCAGTTCGTTGAGAGTGTCGCGGCGAGCGCGTGAACTTCCCGAGGCGAGCGTCTCGGTCTGTTCGGCGCTCAGGTCGGCCTTGGTCGGCTTCCAGGTGCGTCTCTGGAGCGCCTTGGTGCGGAACGGTTCGGGCCACCCGCCGGGCGGGTCGCCGAGTTCGCCGTTAAGGAACCCGATCACCGAATCGGGAATGTCGAAGGAGCCCGGGTTCTCCGCGAACTCAGCCGGGTCGGCGCCCAGGCCGACCAGAGCAAGCGCCAGGTCGCCGACCACCTTGGAGGAGGGCGTCACCTTCACGACGTTGCCGAGGATGTCGTTGGCCGCGGCGTACATGTCTTCGACCTGCTCGAACTTCTCGCCCAGGCCGAGCGCGATCGCTTGCTGCCGCAGATTGGAGAGTTGCCCGCCTGGGATCTCGTGGCGATAGACCCGCCCGGTCGGGGCCGGAAGACCCGATTCGAAGGGGGCATAGACCCGCCGGGTGGCCTCCCAGTAGGGCTCCAACGCGTTGACCGCCGCGAGGGACAGTCCGGTCTCGCGTTCGGAGTAGTCGGTCGCTGAGACCAGTGCCGACAGAGCGGGCTGCGAGGTCGTGCCGGCCATCGCCGCGCACGCGGCGTCGACCGCGTCGACGCCGGCATCGATCGCGGCCAGGAGGGTCCCGAGTTGGCCGCCGGCGGTGTCATGGGTGTGCAGGTGGACGGGCAGGTCGAAACGTTCGCGCAGCGCGGTCACCAGCGTGCGCGCGGCGGGGGCGCGCAACAGGCCGGCCATGTCCTTGATCGCCAGGACATGCGCGCCCGCATCGACGATGCGCTCGGCGAGACCGAGGTAGTAATCGAGCGTGTAGAGCTTCTCGCCCGGGTTGGACAGATCCCCGGTGTAGCACAGCGCCACCTCGGCGAGCGTGGTCCCGGTCTCGCGCACCGCCTCGATCGCCGGACGCATCTGTTCGACGTCGTTGAGCGCGTCGAAGATGCGGAAGACGTCGAGACCGGTCTCGGCCGCCTCGCGGACGAACGCCTTGGTGACCTCGGTGGGGTAGGGGGTGTAGCCCACCGTGTTGCGTCCCCGCAGCAGCATCTGAAGACAGATGTTGGGCATCGCCTGTCGCAGCTGGGCCAGGCGCTCCCACGGGTCCTCGTTGAGGAACCGCAACGCGACGTCGTAGGTGGCACCGCCCCAGCACTCCATGGACCACAGCTCGGGGGTGGTCCGCGCGACGTGGCCGGCGACGGCGAGCAGGTCGCGAGTGCGTACGCGGGTGGCCAGCAGCGACTGGTGGGCATCACGGAAGGTCGTGTCGGTGACAGCGACCTGGTTCTGCTCCCTCAGGTGCCTGGCGAATCCCTCGGGACCCAACTCGAGAAGCAGTTGCCTGGTGCCGTCGGGCGCCGGGACGCTGAGGTCGAGTGCGGGGAGTTTGTCGGTCGGGTCCACACTCACCGGCGCCTGGCCGTGCGGTTGGTTCACCGTCACGTCGGCGATGTAGGTGAGCAGTTTGGTCCCGCGGTCGCCCGTCGTGCGCACCTGAAGCAGTTGCGGATGGGTCTCGATGAACGAGGTCGTCACGTGCCCGGCCGCGAAGTCGGGGTCATCGAGCACCGCTTGAAGGAAGGCGATGTTGGTGGCCACCCCGCGGATCCGGAACTCCGCAATCGCCCTCCGTGCCTTCTGCACCGCGCCCTCGAAGTCCCGGCCCCGACAGGTCAGCTTGGAGAGCATCGAGTCGAAGTGAGCCGAGACCTCGGCGCCGGTGTAGGTGGTGCCCCCGTCGATCCGCACGCCGCCCCCGCCGGGGGAGCGGTAGGTGGTGATCACTCCCGTGTCGGGCCGGAAGTTGTTGGCGGGGTCCTCGGTGGTGATCCGGCACTGCAGGGCGGCGCCACGCAGGGTGACGGTGTCTTGGGAGAGCCCCAGGTCGGCGAATCTCGCGCCGGCGGCGATCTCGAGTTGGGCGCGCACCAGGTCGACGTCGGTGACCTCTTCGGTCACGGTGTGCTCGACCTGGATGCGTGGGTTCATCTCGATGAAGACGTAGTTGCCCTGGGGGTCGAGCAGGAACTCCACGGTGCCGGCGTTGCGATAGCCGATCTCGCGGGCGAACCGCACCGCGTCGGCGCACATGCGTTCGCGCAGGACGGGGTCGAGGTTGGGTGCCGGCGCGATCTCGACGACCTTCTGGTGTCGGCGTTGGACCGAGCAGTCGCGTTCGAACAGGTGCATCACCTCGCCGTCGGCGTCGGCGAGGATCTGGACCTCGATGTGGCGCGGCTCGACCACTGCCTGCTCGATGAAGACGGTGGCATCCCCGAAGGCGGCCTCGCCCTCGCGCATGCAGGCCTCGATCGCCTCGCGGAGGTCCTCGGCGCGTTCGACGCGCCGCATCCCGCGCCCGCCACCTCCGGCGACGGCCTTGACGAAGACAGGCAACTCCATCGCAGCGGCCGCCTCGGTCAAGGCCTCGACGTCGGTCGAGGGTTCGACCGAGCCCAGAGTCGGGACTCCGGCGGCCTTCGCCGCCGCGATGGCGCGGGCCTTGTTGCCGGTGAGTTCGAGAATGTGGGCCGGGGGGCCGACGAAGGTGATGCCGGCGTTGGCGCACGCCTCGGCCAGAGCGGGGTTCTCGGACAAGAAGCCGTAGCCGGGATAGACGGCATCGGCACCGGCGCGCTGGGCGACCGCGACGATCGCCTCCGCGTCGAGGTAGGCGCGCACCGGGTGCCCGCGTTCACCGATCTCGTAGGCCTCATCGGCCTTCAGTCGGTGTTCGGAGCCGCGGTCCTCGTAGGGGAACACTGCGACCGTGCGAGCGCCGAGTTCGTAGGCCGCGCGAAACCCACGGATCGCGATCTCGCCGCGGTTGGCCACAAGCACCTTGGAGAACATGCACTCAACTTACGTGCGCGGCGTTGCGCGCGCGTTTCTCGGTCCGGAGTCTGAGTCACCGGAACTATGCCGAGCGCGACCTCGTCAAAGCTTCCGGGTTGAGCCTCATCGGAGGAACTGGCTGAGCAACCCCGGCAGCGCCTGGTCTGCGACCTCGAGGGCCATCTGCTCCGGGATGTCGAGCACCGGCACCGCCTGGGAGCCGCCGGCGGTGGTGGCGACCAACGTCGTCAATCCGACGCGTCTTTGGAACCAGGTGGCGCGCAAGTTCCAGCCGATGACGTGCTCGACGTCGATCACCCGCCGACGGCGAACCATGCTCCCGGACCGTGAAACCAGGTGCGAGTGGGTCAGCAGGTGACCCAACGACCGGGACCGGTCGGCCGCCAGTGCCGCGGCCATCGGCAGCCCCAGCAGGGCGAGGAGGAGCCACTTGGACTCGCCGGTCACCACCAGGGCCACCATCATGGCCGCCAGCAGAGTCGTGGGTGCCAGGGCCCGCGTCCAGCGACGCCGTACGGCGGCGGGGCCGTGTGGCCTCACGATGCCGTGAACGGGCTCGGGGTCGCCGAGCACCGCGATCGCGGCGCGCTCGACGGTCGTCAGCGGGGCCGGGGGGATCATCGTGCTGCTGCCCGACTGGCTGCGGTCCAGGCCGGTCACGATGGCGCTGAGCCGTCCGCCGCGCATCGCCCGCACGGCCAGCGGCTCGGTCAGCGACACCCCAGCTACGCGGTCCGCGTCCAGGGTCGTCTCGCGCGTCGTGAAGAGGCCCCGCACCAGGTGCCAATCGCCGCCCGGCCCGGCGGGACGTCGGGAGATCCTGAAGTCCCAGTTGTTGATCAGGTAGCCGACCACTGCCAGTGCCGAGGTCACGACCACCGCCACCACCAGGACCAGGGGAATGAGCACCAGCAGGGGAAGGCTCGGCCCGGACAGGGCTTCGTAGTCCTGGGTGTCGATCTGGTCCCAGACCCCCAGGAGTTCGAGGAACTGCGCCGACACTCCGATCGCAGCCGCCGCGATCACGATGCCGCTGCCCGTCAGAGGTGCGAAGCGGAGCCAGGCCGGTTCGAAGATGGCCACCAACTCCTCCGAGACGGGTGCGGTGGCCGCATCGGGGCCTGGCTCCTCGCCGCCGGTGGCGGCGCCGAGGAGGCTCTCGCGCAGTGCCCGAGCCTGCTCGGCGGTGAGGCCGTCGAGGTCGATCACCTCGTCGCTGCTGGTGGAGGCGGTGCCGGTGCCGATCCGCAGCGTCGTGAGCCCGAGCACGCGGTGGATCAGCGACGAGGTCAGGTCGACGGTCCGCACCCGATCCACGGGGGTCGACAAGATGTGCCGACTGATCAGACCGCGACGCAGTTCGATCCGTCCCTCGCTGACGCGATAACTGGTGGTGAGGTAGCGGGCCAGGCCGATCGCGACCGGGACGAGCACGGCGAGCAGTTGCCAGGCTTCGCCGCTCGCGGTTCCGGCGATGGTCACCACGATCAGTGCCGGCAAGAACCTGATCAGTTCGCGCACCGGGTGCACCAGAAGCATCAGGGGGTCGAGACGCTGCCACTCATCCGCCGAGTTGATCTCCGGCGCTGGACCGGGGAGCCCGTCGCTCACGTCGCATCGCCCTCGACCGCGTCGGCCTTGACGGTCAGTTCGTCGACCAGGGCCCGGGCGACGTCCCGGTCGAGCCCCGCGATCCGCAGGGCGCCGGCGGCCGAGGCGGTCGTGACGGTGACGGTGGCCAGACGGAAGGCACGTTCGACGGCGCCCTCGGCGTAGTCGACGGTCTGGATACGTGACATGGGTGCGATCCGGCGTTCGCGCGCCCACCAGCCGACCTGGGTGTAGACGGCGGTGTCGGTGACCTCCCAACGGTGCACCAGATAGCGCCACTGCGGGACGACGATCGCCCAGGCCAGGTGGAGGCCGACGGCCAGGGTGAAGACCCACCATGGGAGATCCACCTGATCGACCACGGCGTCGAAGACGAGCAGGGCAGCCAGGGTCATGGCCGCCTCGACCAGCGAGGAGACGCGCCACATCAGGCGCGCCCTCGGGCAGACGCGATGGCGTGGCTCGCGCAAGGTCGGACCGATTCCCATGCGCCGAACCTAGTCGGCCGACCGAGCGTTCTGGAGTTCGGTGGCGTGCGGGTCGCGGACCCGGTAGCGGAGCACGACCAGCAGAAGCCCGCCGGCCAGCAATGACCAGAAGGCCGCCCCGATGCCCTGCACCGCCATCCCCGAGGCCGCCACCACGAAGGTGAGGGCCGCTGCCTCAGGATGACCGAGGTCGGCCAGCGCGGCCGAGGCGGCGGTGCCGAAGGTGCCGATCAGGGCGACCCCGGCGACCGCGGCGATGACCCCCGCCGGTGCCGCGACGGCGATGGCGGCGCCGGCCGGTGCCAACGGCCCGAGCACCAGGTAGGTCACTCCCATCGCCACGCCCGCGATCCATCGCCGCGACGGGTCCGGGTGCGCCTCCGGTCCCGCGGTGAGCGCGGCGGTGATCGCGGAGAGGTTGATGGAGTAGCCACCGAAAGGTGCGGTGAGCACTGTCGCGCCCCCGGTGTAGAGCAACGCTGGTCGGATGGGTGCGTGGTAGCCGAACGTGCCGAGAACCGCGACCCCCGGGAGGTTCTGGCTGGTCATCGTGACCAGATACAGCGGGAGGCCGATCGCGATCATGGTCGCGACATCGAAGTGCGGGGTGGTCCAGCTCAGGTGGGGCACCAGGTCGGCGCCGCTGACGTTGTCGAGCGAACCCGTCGCGACGATGACGACGACCGCCGCCCCGAACGCGCCGGGCACCGCCCAGCGCCGGGCAGCGCGCAGGAGGACGAGCCAGGTGAGCAGGACCGGGAGGATCGCGGCCGGTTCGTCGGCGAGCGCGCGGAACGGCTCGATGCACAAGGTCAGCAACACCCCGGCCAGCATCGCGTTGGCCAGCGACGTGGGGATCGCGCGGACGCCTCGGCCCAGTGGCTCGATCAGCGCCGTGAGGGCATAGAGGGCGCCGGCGAAGATGAAGGCGCCGATCACGGTGGAGTAGCCCCCGCTGGGCACCGCTGCGCCTGCCAGCAGCGCGGCGCCGGGAGTCGACCAGGCCATGGTCACCGGCAGGCGGGTGCCGACCGAGAACAAGACGCAGCCGGCGCCCATGGTCACGCAGACCACCAGGAGGCCCGAGGCCGCCTGATCGGGGTCGGCGCCGACGGCCCGGAGGCCGGTCAGCACCACGGCGAAGGATGAGGTGAACCCCACGAACCCAGCGACCACCCCGGCCAAGATGGCGTGCAGGCGATGGGAGTCCCGCGTCAGCGTCAGTCCTTGAGCTCGCAGATCACGGCGCCGTTGGTCACCGTGGCGCCCACCTCGGCGGCAAGACCCGTCACGGTGCCGGCCTTGTGTGCCTTGAGTGGCTGCTCCATCTTCATCGCCTCCAAGACGACCACGACATCGCCTTCGGCGACCTCCTGACCCTCTTCGACGGCGATCTTGACGATGGTGCCCTGCATGGGACTGGTGACCGCGTCACCGCTGGCGGCGGCACCGGCCTTCTTGCCACCGGACCGCTTCGGCTTCTTGGCCGCTGCGCCGCCGCTGGCCAGCCCACCGAGGCCTCCCGGCAGGACGACCTCGAGCCGCTTGCCCCCCACCTCGACGACCACCGACTGCCGTTCGGCGGGCTCGTCGGCCTCGGCCGAGTCGCCGCCGTACGGCGTGATCTGGTTGTCGAAGTCGGTCTCGATCCACTGGGTGTAGATGGTGAAGGTCGTGCCGTCGCCGATGAAGGCCGGGTCGTCGACCACCGCGCGGTGGAAGGGGATGACCGTCGGCATGCCGTCGACCACGAACTCGTCGAGTGCGCGACGCGAGCGCTCCAGCGCCTGGGTGCGGTCGCGGCCGGTGACGACCAGTTTGGCGATCAGGGAGTCGAACGAGCCGGGGATCGTCTCGCCGTTCTCGTAGCCACCGTCGAGGCGGACACCCGGGCCGCTGGGCGGGCTCCAGGCCGACAAGGTGCCGGGAGCCGGCATGAAGTTGCGGCCACCGTCTTCGGCGTTGATGCGGTACTCGATGGAGTGCCCGCGGATCTCGGGGTCGTCGTAGCCCAGCTCTTCGCCGGCCGCGATCCGGAACATCTCGCGGACCAGGTCGATCCCGGTGACCTCCTCGGAGACGCAGTGCTCGACCTGGAGGCGGGTGTTGACCTCGAGGAAGGAGATGGTGCCGTCCTGGGCGACCAGGAACTCGCAGGTTCCGGCGCCGTGATAGCCCGCCTCGCGCAGGATCCGCTTGGAGGATTCGTAGAGCTCGGTGGTCTGGGCCTCGGTCAGGAACGGCGCGGGCGCCTCCTCGACGAGCTTCTGGTTGCGGCGCTGCAGTGAGCAGTCGCGGGTGGAGACGACCACGACGTTGCCGTGCTGATCGGCCAGACACTGGGTCTCGACGTGGCGCGGCTTGTCGAGGAACTTCTCGACCAGACATTCGCCGCGCCCGAAGGCCGTGACGGCTTCGCGGACCGCGGACTCGTAGGCGTCCGGGATCTCCTCGAGGGTGCGGGCGACCTTGAGGCCGCGACCGCCGCCGCCGAAGACCGCCTTGATGGCGACCGGCAGACCGTTGGCCTTGGCGAACTCGACGACCTCATCGGCGTCCTTGACCGGGTCCTTGGTGCCGGGCGCCAGGGGTGCCTTCGCCCGGTCCGCGATGTGCTTGGCCTTGGCCTTGTCGCCGAGGGCCTCGATGGCGGCCGGCGGAGGGCCGATCCAGATCAATCCGGCATCGATGACTGCCTGAGCGAAGACGGCGTTCTCGGCTAGGAAGCCGTAGCCGGGGTGGATGGAGTCGGCCCCGGTCTTCTCGGCGACCGCGATGATCTTCGCGATGTCGAGGTAGGACTCGGCGGGCGTCGAACCACCCAGTGCGTGAGCCTCGTCGGCGAGGCGGACGAAGACCGCGTCACGGTCCGGTTCGGCATAGACGGCAACCGACCCGATACCGGCGTCCTTGCAGGCGCGGATGACGCGCACGGCGATCTCGCCTCGGTTGGCGATGAGGACCTTGCTCAACGGCGTAATCTCAGGCACGAGCGGCAGGCTACCGGGAAGCAGACTCGATCCGACCCAGGCCCTAGGTTGTGGACATGAGGATCGCGGTCATCGGAACCGGAAACGTCGGACGCACGCTGGCCGGGGGCTTCGCCGCCCGCAACCACGAGGTGGTCATCGCCACCCGTGACCCGGGGGAGACCGCGGCCCGCGACGAGTACGCCGCGTGGGCCGCCGCGCACCCGAGCGTGGAGCTGGTCGCCTTCGCCGACGTCTCGGACGCCGAGGTC
>JBFIDC010000047.1:0-14436 GCA_041581495.1 Nocardioides sp.
CCCGGCCCGGTGCAGCACCACGAAGGGTGTCCGCGAGTTCTCCACGGACATCTCGGCGACGACATCGCGAAACAGCGCGCTGCGCGGTGACCGGCCCGCCCGACGCAGGGTGTGGTGGGCCGCGGCCGCCGCGACGGGGTCGCCACGTCGGCCGGCGTCGACCAGCGCGTGGTAATTCACCTCGGCGAGAAGTTCGATCTTGCCCTGTCGTTCGAGTGTCGCCTCGAGTCCGGAGAAGTCGAGGCCCTCGCGGCTCCCGGCCCGGAACTGCGCATCGGTGAGCCCGAGCGCGGCGTTGGCGCGCAGTTCGACCTCTTGGTCGGTGGCCAGGTCCAAGGTGCGGCGGAAGTGGTTGGCCGCCAACCCGTGTTCGCCGCGGGCCGCCCAGGCCTGCCCCAGCATCTGATGCACGCGGGCCCGCTGCTTGACCTCCGTGCAGCGCTCCAGAGCGGCGGCGAGCAACTTGGAGGCCTGGGCGGGCGAACCCCGAGCCATCGATGCCGATGCGCTCTGACACAGGATCTCGGTATCTCCCGAGAACGCGGCTCTCCGGCCCCCGTGCAGCAATAGGAGTGCCTTGGTCTCATCGTCGGGTGCCAGTGACAGCAGGTCGGTGACCAGTCGGTGCCGCGCCAAGTCCGAGAGACCGGCCAGGGCGACCTCGCCGACCAGTGGGTGGCGAAGCGTGGGCCGGTCGCTCGACCCGATGAGCAGTCCGTGATCCAACAGCACGGGGACCGCCTCGCGGTTGAGTTTGGCCGCCCACCAGCGCCTCCCCGAGCCCTCCCCGACCAGGCCGAGAAGTGCGCACGCCGCTCGCGCCTCGGGAGGCACGCTCGCGAGGCGGTCCTCCACGAGCCCACGAGCGGAGCGTCGGCGGACGGCGTTGACGCTGATCGCGTCGGCCTGCGTGCCGGTGCGATCCACGAGTCCGCGGCGCTCGAGGTCACGGACCTGCTCGGCCAGGACGAAGGGGACACCGCCGGAGGCCGTCGCCAGTTGGTCGACCAAGCCGGGGGTGCAGGGTCCGAGCCAGAGGGTGCACAGGGCGGCTACCTCCTCGTGGTTCATCGGCTCGATCGAGGTCCGACGGGCGAATGTTCGCCGCTCGAGGGCACGCCGCACGGTGAGCAGTCCCGTGGGATCGGCGCTGTCTTCTGGGCGGGCAGTCAGCAGCAGGAGCAGCGGATGGGATCCGACGTCGCTCAGCACGGCGTGCAAGAAGTCCAAGGTGGGGCCATCTGCCAGGTGGACGTCGTCGAAGGCCAATATCACCGGTCCTGCGGTGCAGGCCCGGCTCACCACGGTGGCCAACGAGTCGTGGAGGCGAGCCACGGTTGCGGCCGTGGACTCCCTCGCCCGTCGGGTCGCCGGGGATGCGGGGTGGTGCGCCGCGCCGAAGAGCATGTCGAGCTCGGGCAGGCCGGTGGCCAGTTCCGGGTCCTGATCGATGAGCGGGCCGAGCGCCGCCACCACGCCGGCGTAGTCGCGTTGGGCGACCAGGGGCTGTGCCGTCGCTGACGCCGTCCTCACCCCGGCCTGGTCGGCCAACTCCAGCAAGCGGGTGAACTGCACGGTCTTGCCGAGGCCGGCATCGGCCTCGAGGAGCAGGGCCGATCCTTCGCCCTGAGCGAGCCTCGAGAGCCGTTCGGTGAAGTCGGCTTCCACGTATCCACGCGTCAGCAGACGCTCGAGATTCACGTTCACCACGGTACGGATTCGAGTCGGGTTGAGCTGGCGGAACACCCGGAACAGCCGGTCCAGATCCGGCTTCGATCTGGCGCCGAAATCATGTGGTCTAGTCGAGCGGTTCCGGGACTCGCGCCAGGTTTATTGTCTCGATCAGCGGATGGTCCGCTGCTGATCCACGACGCTGCGGGACCGCCCGGGGCATAGCCCGAGCCCTCCCGGTTGGGAGAGTGCATGAGTCCCATCGATTCCCGGACCTTGGTCGCGTTCGTGACCGGTGCCGGCCTGATGCTTGCCGGTGGGCTTGCCGGAGCTGCGGTGGCCGGCCAGGCCCAGCCGTCCGAGGCCCCCTCGCCGGCCAAGGTGCAGGCCATAGCGAGCTCCGCTCCGGCTGCCCCATTGCTGATCACCTCGGCCTGTGCCAACAAGAAGACCGGTGTGGTCACGGTCAAAGCCAAGAAGCACAAGAAATGCACCAAGGCGGAGAAGGCCGTGCGGTTCGCAACGCCAGCCAAGTCCGTCCTGGGCTCCGACGGGAGTCTCACGCTCACCAAGGGCATGCGCATCACCAGCGCCAACGGGCAATACGTCCTGGTCGTCAACGACCTGGGTGTTGGCCTGCAGGGGCCGGGAGGCACGGTCTTGGTCGACGCGTTCCGCGTGACATCCAAGCAGTCGCGACGGGAGACCCCCTGATGGCGGGGCTGACGAGCCGTCGCTCCGTCTTGGGTGCGACTGGGGTGTTGGCGGTTGGAGTCGGGGCCATGGTTGCGGGTCCGGCCAGCGAGGCCAATCCCGAGATCGGGGTCAGGGGTGCGCCCGGGTTGCCCTCGAGGTTGTGGTGCCCCGATGTGCGCCTGGCCCGACCTGACCGGCAGCCCGGAACCCCGACCCGGCCGCGGGCTGTGACCCTGCCGTTCGGTGACCTCGTGACGCGGACCCAGCGGGCGGCGGGCAGTTTCGACACCACGCTGCTCGCCGGACGTCGTGCCATGCACCTGCACCGCATCGACCTCGCGGAGGGTTCCCTGGTCGGTCTCGGTGAGGCCGACGGCGACGGCATCTTCACCATCGTCGGCGCCTCCGGACGCTTCACCGGCGCCGGCGGCGCTTATCGCATCACTCGAGACGACGACCGGTCGATCGAGTTCACCTTCCACACCAAGGCGGTCTGACCATGGCTCGCGTCCTGCTCAAACTCGGCAACATCGCTGGTCCCGTCAATGCCTCCGGCGACGTCGCGGTCGCTGGCGGCCAACCTCAGGGGTTCTCACTCGACGGCGTCTTCAACGTCGACTACGGGCTCATGAACGTCGCGTCGTCGGTGTCCGACGCTTTCAAAGCGGGGGGCGCCCGCGAAGTCGGCGCCCCCCAGTCGGATCTGGTCCAGGTTTCGATGCAGGGCACCGTCAAGGACCCTGACATCTTTAAGGCCACAGTCGCACGCACGCTCATGACGCGCGCCTGCCTGATCACGGTGGCCAACGCCACCGGCGGGGTCGCCACCGAGTGGGTTCGTGCCTACCAACTGTTCAAGAACGTCACCCTGGCCTCCTACCGCACGGTGACGGAGGGCGGCAACATCTACCACGACCTCTCGTTCGTGTTTGACGCGGAGTTCCATGCCTTCTTCGCCACGCCATCAGGCGGAAATCTCGGTCAGCGCACCAGTGCCGGTTGGGACTACGTGCAGGCCAAGGAGTGGAACGGGAGCGTCTAGCCCGCGGGGCAGTGAGTCCGGTTCAGCGGTCGAACCAGTCGCGGCGCATGGAATAGAGCCAGCGTCGCCGGGGGTGTTCGCTGACCGACCAGAACCGGTCGGTCGAGGGCCACCACGAGATGTCCTCGGGTCCCATCGGGGTTGCCCACGGGTGTCGCCGCCAGGCGCCGGGTTCGCCGACATAGACGGTCCCCAGGCCCCACGGCCCGTTGGAGGCTGTGAGGTACCACGTGCCGTGTGCTGAGACTGCTCCCTGCATGCGCACCGCGCCTTCTTGGTGCAGTCCCAGGGGTTTGGTGAGGCCATCCTCATCGTCGAGCAGGCCGGTGGTGGGGTCCAAGGGGTAGCGCGCCAGCCTGCGGGTCTTGGTGGTTCCGCCGTACTCGCCCACCACAACCTGCATCGGCTCGGAGGTGCGGTCGAGGGACAAGAAGGAGTAGCGGAGCCGCTCCTCGCCCTCCTCGGTCACCGCCTGGTAGGCGAAGCGGACCGGTAGCACGTAGCGATAGCCGAGGGAGGAGACGCGTTCGCCGTCAACGGCCAGGCGCGAACTCCCGATCTCGAAGTCGGGCACCCGCAGGATGTCGTCGAGGCTGCAGGTCATCAACCCCCTGGCCGTCGCCGCCACGTGGAGGTAGTTGCCCAGCCACACCATGCCCCCGGCGTGGATATGCAGCGGGTCGAGGGAGAGCACGCCGTCGACCAACCGCGGCACCACCAGCAGGACGTGCTCGTAGCGCTGGGTGTCGAGGTCGAAGACGCTGATCCGCGAACCGTGGGCACCGTGTTCGTCCTCGGGCCGCTCCTTGGCATACCAGGACACCAGCAGCAGTCGTCGACCGTGCATCGCCTCGGACTCCGATGCGTCGGCGGAGGTGGTGACGCCCTGAGGCCACCAGCGTGGGTCGCGCCTGTCGAGTGCGTCCCAGGTGAAGGCGCGGTCGACGGCCCGGCCGAGCAGTCGGCCGCCCAGGAAGGCACGACGTCCGCGGCGTCCAGCGTCGTCGATCTCATCGAGCAAGCCGGCGAGGCCGGAGCGTCCGCCGAGCACGTTGGCGAGCGCATCGATCTCGCCGAGGTTCTCGTCGGTGCGCTTCAGATGGATCGGTGGCGACTCCGACATGGCGGTCACCCTACGATCGGCGGGTGACCGAATCTCCCGCACACCGCTTGCTCCTGGTCCATGCCCATCCCGACGACGAGACGATCGGGCAGGGCGCCACGATGGCGAAGTACGTCGCAGAGGGACGCGGCGTCACCTTGGTGACCTGCACGGCCGGCGAGATGGGCGAGATCCTGGTCCCTGAACTCGCGCACCTGGCCGCCGACAAGGAGGACAAACTCGGCGAGCACCGACGCGGCGAGATCGCCGACGCGATGAAGGCTCTCGGAGTGACCGACCATCGCTGGTTGGGCGGCTTCCAGACCTACCGGGACTCCGGGATGAAATGGCACGAAGACGGCCACGCGGTCGCCGCCGACGAGGTGCACGACAACGCCTTCTGGCACGCCGACCTCACCGAGGCGGCCGGCCACCTCGTCGAGACCATCCGTGAGGTCCGCCCCCAGGTGCTGGTGACCTATGACGAGTTCGGCGGCTACGGCCACCCAGACCACATCCAGGCCCACCGGGTGGCGATGTACGCCGCCCAGTTGGCCGCCGTGCCTTCCTACCGCCGTGATCTCGGCGAGCCGTGGGACATCGCGAAGATCTATTGGGGTGCGATGTCGGAGAGTCGGATGCGCCATGGGTTGCGGCTCATGCGTGAGGCCGGCGACAGCACCTTCTTTGAAGGCATGGATCCAGACGGGCCGCTGCCGCCGTTCGTCACGCCCGACGAGTTGCTGAGCGCCGCCGTCGATGCGCAGGACTACGTCGACGCCAAGATGAACGCGCTTGCCGCCTATCCCACCCAGGTGCAGACCGACGGCCCGTTCTTTGCGCTGTCCAACAATGTCGGCAGCACCGCGTGGGGGATCGAGTTCTATCGGATCGTGAAGGGCGAGATGGGTCCTGAGCGAGACGAGAACGGGCTCGAGACCGACCTGTTCGCCGGACTGCCCGGCTGAGGCAGGTGCTGCGCGCACTGCTGGTCCTCGCTGCCCTCGGCACCGGTGTGACGGCGTCGGTCGCGGCGGTGATGGTGCACCCGCGGTGGTGGGGCCTGCTGCTCGCGATCGCAGCCGTCCTCGCCGCAACTCGGGCGTGGTCGCCGGGGTGGCAGCGCGTCGCCTTCGCGGCCGGATTCGTGGTCGTGCTCGGGTTCGCGATGACCCCGAAGGCAGAAGGCGACTACCTGATTGCCTCGGACGCGCAGGGTTATGCCCTGCTGGCCCTCGGTCTCGGTGTAGTGGCGGCTGCGGTGGCCACGTTGCCCAGGCCGATTCGTCCCCGTTCGTAGGATGGTCCGCGTGAAGAGTGAGCGGGAGGGCGGCCGTGCCGTGCTGTTCGTCCTCCTCGGGCTCGGCTTGCTTTTCGCGGGCGGATACGCCGCGGCCTACGTGGCTGCCGGAGACAAGGTTCCTCGCGGCACCACGGTCGCCGGAGTCGACATCGGCGGCCGGACCCAGGCCTCGGCGGTCGAGGCGCTGGAAGACGGTCTCGCCGCGCGAGTCGCAGAGCCCGTCATCGTGACCGTGGACGCCGAGAGCCGCGAGTTCGCCCCGGAGGATCTCGGTCTCTCGGTGGACTACCAGGCCTCGGTCGAGGCGGCCGGTGGCGAGCGAAGCCTCGATCCCCAGCGACTGTGGGACTACTACACCGACGGCGAGGATCTCGCACCGGTCGTGGAGGTCGACGATTCGCTGCTGGGCCCGGTGCTCGACGACCTGGAGGCGGAGTTCGGTGCGGAGCCTCGTGACGGGGCGATCTCATTCGCCACCGGCAAGGCGATCGTGACCAACCCCGTCACCGGCGCTTCCATCGACCGCGAGGCAGCCTCCGACTCACTCGCCGCTCAATGGCTGGTCGACGAGGACGACCCCACCTCGGTGGCCCTGGACCTCGCCGAGGTGCTGCCCGAGATCGACGACGCCGACGTCATCGAAGCCATGAGGGGCTTCGCCAATCCCGCGCTGGCCGGTCCGGTCGCGTTGGTCTTCGGCGACTCGCCGGTCGAACTCGCCCCCAGCGAATTCGCACCCGTCCTGCGTCTCGACGCGGTCGATGGGGCTCTGGTGCCAGGTCTCAACACCAAGGCACTGATCGCTCTGGTGGAGGACGCCATCACCTCCGAGGCGCCCGAGGACGCGACGGTCGCGCTGGTCGACGGGCGTCCCAAGGTCGTCCCGGCCAAGCCCGGGGTGAGCTATCGACGCAAGGACGTGACCTCCGCCTTCCTCGAACTGGTCCAACGCACCGAGGGGGAGCGCTCGGTCTCTGTCGATGCGAAGGTCGCCGAACCCGACTTCACCACCAAGGACGCCAGGGCGCTGAAGATCCGCGAGAAGGTCTCCTCGTTCACGACCTACTACCCGCCCGCGACCTATCGCGACATCAACATCGGGCGAGCCGCCGAGATCGTGGACGGCACCGTGCTGAAACCCGGTGAGACCTTCTCGCTGAACGGCATCGTGGGGGAGCGCACCGCTGAGAACGGGTTCACCGAAGGCTTCATCATCTCCAACGGCATCCTCAAGGAGGATCTGGGCGGCGGGGTCTCCCAGATGGCCACGACCCTCTACAACGCGGCGTTCTTCGCCGGTCTCGAGGACGTCGAACACAAAGCCCACTCCTTCTACATCGACCGCTATCCCGTGGGTCGGGAGGCGACGGTGGCGTGGGGTGCGGTGGACCTGCGCTTCAAGAACAACACGCCCTACGGGGTGCTGGTCGACGCCAAGGTGATCAAGAGCGCGGGCCGCTCGCAGGGGACCGTGACGGTCAACATGTGGTCGACCGAGTACTGGGACATCAGCAGTTCGACCGGCGACCGCTACAAGTTCACCTCGCCCAAGACCCGCAGGCTCAAGGGCGACGACTGTGTCCCCAACAAGGGCTACGGCGGGTTCGACATCGACGTGAAGCGCTTCGTGCGCAAGGTCGGCGATCCGACCCTGATTCGGACCGAGAACATCCACACCACCTACATCCCCTCCGACACCGTCATCTGTGAGAACTGAGGCGCCTCGGCCGAGTGACGTGCCCCGCGGTTCGTCAGTGGTTCAGGTGAGGCCCTCGCGCGGGGCCGCCAGATAGCGGTAGCGGTGGTGGGGAGTGAACCCCAGGCCGTCATAGAGAGCGTGAGCACGCGTGTTGTCCGCCAGCACCTGGAGGTAGGCCGTGGTGGCACCGCGTTCGCCACCCCAGTCGACGAGTTCGGCCATCACGGTGAGGGCCAGTCCCCGACCGCGGTGATCGGGGTCGACGTCGATGCCGCGAAAGCCCACCCAGTCGTCCGCATAGGCCGCGACGCCGGTGGCGACCTGGTGGCCCTGGATGGAAACGGCCGCGGTCACGAGTCGGTCGTCTCCGGCTAGGTCCACGGTGACCTCCGGGGGCCGCGCGTCGACCAGGGCGCGGCTCAGTTGGGCGAGGCCGGTGACCTCGAAGAGAGTGTCGGCCTCGGTGCTCTCCGCGACCCAACCGTGACTGCGGAAGAGCTCGTCCTCGGGGGAATCGGGGAGGACGGCGGCGATCGGTCGTTTGCCGGCGCCCTCATAGTGAGCCACCACCGCCTCGTAGTCGCCTTGGACGCCCGAGGCGGTCATGGCGAGCACCGAGTTGGCCCGCCGAGCAGTGGCGGTGGCCGAGTCGCGCAGCAGCCAGGTGCCGACGGGCGCGGTCCACAGGTCGGGCCACAGGGCAAGGGCGCGCACCTGGGCGTCCCGGGGGCTGATCCTCAGGCGCGGGGGTGTCCGCGGAGGGACGGGTTTGCCGGTGACGATGTCGGCGAACGGGATCCGAACCGGGCCGCTCTGGTCGTCGCCATCGGGCTGCACCACGAGGTGGCCATCGCCCCAGGACAGGCAGGTTCCGAGCAGATCGGTCATCGCGGGGCCACCCGACGGACCGGTTTCCCCGGGCACTCGCCGGCGTACGACGACCCTCATCCCGACGACATGCTTCCCCAAACCCTGGACTACCCGGTCGTCGGCCACGGCGGGATACTAGGCTGACTCCGCTCGCGCCACATGATCACGCTTTCTTCAGGAGGATCCGGTGACCTACGTCATCTCCCAGCCTTGTGTCGACCTCAAGGACAGGGCTTGTGTCGACGAGTGCCCGGTGGACTGCATCTACGAGGGCAAGCGGATGCTCTACATCCATCCCGACGAGTGCGTCGACTGCGGTGCTTGTGAGCCGGTCTGCCCGGTTGAGGCCATCTTCTACGAGGACGATGTGCCCGAGGACCAGAAGGCCTACTACGACGCCAACGTTCAGTTCTTCGACGACCTGGGCTCGCCCGGCGGCGCTGCCAAGCTGGGCGAGATCGACAAGGATCACCCCCTCGTGGCCGCGCTCCCTCCTCAAGAGCACGACGAGTAGTCATCGGCTCATCGACGCCTGGGTCCGCCCCAGGACGAGTCTCGAGCCGGCTGGGGGACTTCCCGTGGGATTCCCTGACCGGTCACGCCGAGCGGGCGCGGGCTCACCCCGACGCCATTGTCGACCTCTCAGTCGGGACGCCGGTCGATCCCACTCCTGAAGTCATCCGTCACGCGCTGCGCGAGGCCGCTGACGCGCCCGGCTACCCGCAGACGGTCGGACGTGAAGACACCCGTCAGGCCTGTCTCGAGTGGCTGGGTGGCCACGGCGTGACCGGGTTGGGCCTCGACCAAGTCATCCCCGTCATCGGGACCAAGGAGTTGGTCGGGTCGCTGGCCCTGCACCTGGGCGTGGGGCCCGGTGACACCGTGGTCTTTCCCGAGTTGGCCTATCCGACCTATGCGGTGGGGGCCAGGCTCGCCGGCGCCCGCCCGGTCGCCACCGACGGATTGACCTCACTGGGCCCGGAGACCCCGGCCATGGTGTGGCTCAACTCGCCGAGCAATCCCACCGGACGAGTGCTGCCCGTCGAGCACCTGCGCAAGGTCGTCGACTGGTGCCGCGAACGTGGAGTGGTCCTGGTCTCCGACGAGTGCTACCTCGAGTGCGCCTGGGAAGCCGAGCCGATCTCGGTGCTGCACCCCGACGTGTGCGGTGGTTCGGCCGACGGGATCCTCGCCGTGCACTCCCTGTCGAAGCGCTCCAACCTGGCGGGGTACCGCTGCGGGTTCGTCGCCGGCGACCGCGACCTGATCGGCGAACTGCTGGCGGTGCGCAAGAACCTCGGGCTGATCATGCCGACCCCGCAGCAGGTGGCGATGGCGACGGCGTTGCGCGATTCCGAGCACGCGCTCTCCCAGCACCAGAGGTACGCACAACGCCGGGCCGCGCTGCGCGAGGCACTCATCTCGGCCGGGTTCCGCATCGACCACTCCGAGGCCTCGCTCTATCTCTGGGCGACCCGTGACGAGGACTGCTGGGACACCGTGTCGTGGCTGGCCGACCGAGGCATTCTGGTCGCGCCCGGCTCGTTCTATGGTGCGGCGGGCGGACAGCACGTGCGGGTTGCCTTCACCGCCACCGACGAACGAGTGGCCGCCGCGGTTCGTCGCCTCGGCGCCTGAGGCGTCAGTACACGTCCACGTGGACGTGATCGCGGTGCTCCAGCACGGCGCTGTCCCCGGCGCGTTCGGGCGGCTCGTAGTCCCGCCAGCCATCACCTGAGCGGCGTCCGGCGGTCCAGATCAGGGCGTCGAAGATCACCGTCTTGATGCCGAGGCGATCGGCTTGGCTGACCAGGAACTGGGCGATCGCCCACCCCCGTAGGTTGTTGTCGGCGTTGACGGGACGGACGAAGATGTCGACGGCCCGGCCCGCGTAGTGTGCCGAGCCCTCCATGTGGCCGGTGGAGACACCGTCGGGCGCGAATCCGCCGACAGGCTGGTCGAAGAGGGCACGGACTTCCTCGCGCACCTTCTGTGCGCGAGGGGTCAGACCGGAGTCGGTGAGCTCGGTGTCCCCGTCCTCGGTCGCACCGAGTTCGCAACTGAAGGCACCCGGGGAGTTGCCGGTCAGGGCCGAGGCCAAGGTCCGGGCGTCCCGCTCGTGGTCGGCGTAGGCGTTCGGGAACGCCGAGCGCTGCACTGCCTGCGCCGCGACGGTGATCTCCATCGACTCGTATCCGTCCACCTTCACCAACGCGTCGTAGAAGGCGTTGGTGGCATAGACGGGGTTGAGGATCTGATCGGTGGTTCCCCAGCCCTGAGAGGGGCGTTGCTGGAACAGTCCCAGCGAGTCCCGGTCACCGCCCCTGAGGTTGCGAAGGCCGGACTCCTGATACGCGGTGGCCAAGGCGATGGAGGCCGCTCGGGCCGGCAATCCCCGGCTGACGGCCGTGGCCGCGATCAGTCCCGCGTAGCGCGCCTGGGCAGGATCCAGCGACACGGTGGTGTCCTCGACGGTGGCCTGACAACTCTCCACCAGGATCAGCGGGACGAGGTCATGGCGCCACACGACTGTCACAGCACCGGCCACCACCGCGACCACAGCCGCGGCGATGAGCACTGATCGTCCTCGGCGCCTCATCCCTCCAGTGTGCGGGGGCGCTGGGAGCGCGCTCAGTTGGCGTGCAGGGCCGCGTTCAGGGCGACGCCGTCGCTCCCCCAGGGAACCGCCTCGACAGTGCCGGTCACCGAATTGCGACGGAAGAGGATGTGGTCGGCCCCCGAGAGGCTCATGGCCTTGACCACACGAGGCTTGCCCTCCATGTCGAGGACGGTGACCTTGGTGCCGGCGGTGATGTAGCAACCGGCCTCGACCACACAGTCGTCGCCGATCGAGATGCCGATGCCGGCGTTGGCGCCGATCAGGCAGCGCTGGCCGACCGAGATGACCTCGGTGCCGCCCCCCGACAAGGTGCCCATGATGGAGGCGCCGCCGCCCACGTCGGAGCCGTCGCCGACCACGACACCGGCAGAGATGCGACCCTCGACCATGGAGGCGCCCAGGGTGCCGGCGTTGAAGTTGACGAAGCCCTCGTGCATCACCGTGGTGCCCTCGGCCAGATGCGCGCCGAGTCGCACGCGGTCGGCGTCCGCCACCCGTACGCCGGTGGGCATGACGTAGTCCACCATCCTCGGGAACTTGTCGACACCGAAGACGGTCACGTGGTGCCCGGCCGCCATCAATCGCGCCCGGGTCTCCTCGAACCCCGCCACCGCGCACGGGCCGGCCGAGGTCCACACCACGTTGGTCAGCAGTCCGAAGACCCCGTCCATGGAGATGGTCCGGGGCGGGACGAGGCGACTGCTGAGCAGGTGGAGTCGTAGCCAGGCATCCTCGGCGGTGGCCGGTGGGGCGTTCAGATCCGCAATGGCGACGGTGCGCGGCTCACGAGTGATTCCACGTACCTCGTCGGCTCCGACCAGCCCGGCGAGAGCGGCCGGGAAGTCGGACCCGTCGGGGGCGCCAAGTGCGGGAGAGGGGAACCAGATGTCCAAGAGGGCGCCCTCAGCGTCGAGAGTCGCCAGGCCGTGTCCCCATGCGGGTCGTGGTGCGTCAGTCACGCCGAGTGACTCTACGCAGGCCTGCTCGTTGGGTGGGAAAGGGAGCGGCGTCAGGGGCCGGGGGAGGGCCGCGTAGCACAAATCTCGGCCGCGCACCCCAGTTTCGGAAAAAAAACCTTGGTTGCTGTCCGGGGCTGTGTTTGTGTGGGTGTCCGGCGACGTAACTCGGGGGGGCGAGGATGTCGGACAACTTTCTAGCTCAGTGGGCACAGGGCCCAGCCAAGGCGACTCGTTGGGGCCACAGCGCCCCAACGATTCTGACAGCGGTGATCGGGGCATCGGTGCTGCTCGCGCTGCGCCCGACGGCGTACGACGCGACGCTGCGTCCGCTGATCTCCTTGGCTCTCCTGGGCCTGATGATCGCCACGATGGTCGAGATGCGACGCCATGACCGGGCGCTGTGCGAGTGGTGCGCGGCGGACATGCCGCTCAACCCTGCCCAGCGTGCGCAGTCGCTGGCGCGCCGCCTGGCCTTCGTGCACCTGATCTCCGAGCGCAAGGCCGGGCGCAACTACCTGCTCGCCGTGCTGGTGGCCTGTCTCCTGCCCCTGTTCGCCCCGGCGTCGTTGCGGATCCCGGTCATGACCATCGCGATCCTCGCCTCCGCCAGCGTGATCTATCTCGTGCTCAGTCAGGTCACCCATCGGCGTCTCCAGCCGTGGTGTCCGCAGTGTGGCGATCAGGGCGGCCAGGACGCCGAGACACCGACCCCCCTGCCCATCGACTCGCTCAGCGGCTGAACCGGGCCCGTCTCCGCCTGCGCAAACCGATTCGCACGACGCCGCCGCATCGCCGTACCCTGCATCCAGGCGTTCGAGCCGTTATCAGCGGCGAGCCTTTCGGAAGAACAGCTCCTGTCACGCCAGGCAGGCGCCTATTAGACCCGGACGGGTAGGCCCGTGACAGCCGTGAAGAGTGGCCGGTCTCGACAAGCTCGACCAACGTCGGGCCGGTAAGCAGGGTGGTACCGCGGTTCTCGTGAGTTCGAGGGTCGTCCCTGTGGTTGGACACGATCACCTCCAGTCACAGAGAGACACCCGATGACGTACCCCAAGACCGACGGCGCCGTCCCTTCGAGTCCACGCTTCCCCGAGATCGAGGAGCGGGTGCTCGAGTTCTGGGATGCCGATGGCACCTTCCAGGCCAGCGTGGACGCGCGGGACGCGGGTGAGGACGGCGCCAACGAGTTCGTCTTCTATGACGGCCCGCCGTTCGCCAATGGGCTGCCGCACTACGGGCACCTGCTCACCGGCTACGTGAAGGACGTCGTTCCGCGCTACCAGACGATGCGCGGACGCAGGGTCGAGCGCCGCTTCGGCTGGGACACCCACGGGCTCCCCGCCGAACTCGAAGCGATGCGCCTGAACGGGATCAAGACGACCGACGAGATCCTCGAACTCGGGATCGAGAAGTTCAACCAGGCTTGCCGCGACTCGGTCATGAAGTACACCGGCGAATGGCGCGAGTACGTCACCCGCCAGGCGCGCTGGGTCGACTTCGACAACGACTACCGCACCATGAACGCCGACTACATGGAGTCGGTGATGTGGGCCTTCAAGCAGTTGCACGACAAGGGCTATGTCTACGAGGGATTCCGCGTCCTGCCCTACTGCTGGAACGACGAGACGCCGCTGTCGAACCACGAACTGCGGATGGACGACGACGTCTACAAGCTCGTCCAGGACCCGGCGGTCACCGTCGGGCTGCGGTTGACCAGCGGTCCCGCGGAGGGTGCGCTGGCGTTGGTGTGGACCACGACTCCGTGGACCTTGCCGAGCAACCTGGCGATCATGGTCGGCTCCGACATCGACTATGTGGTGGTCGAGGCGACCGTGCCCGGGACCGAGACCAAAGCCAGGTTCTTGATCGCCGAGGCGCGCCTGGGTGCCTACGCACGCGAACTGGGGGTCTCGACAGGTTCGAGCACCGAGTTCAACATCCTCGCGCGACACAAGGGTGCGGACCTGGTCGAGAGCACCTACATGCCGCCGTTCTCCTACTACCTCGGCCGCGAGAACGCGTTCCGGGTGGTCGCGGCCGACGACGCCGTGACCACCACCGACGGTGTGGGCCTGGTGCACACCGCCGGCGCGTTCGGTGAGGTGGACAAGGAGATCACCGACCGCGAAGGCATCGAGGCAGTGATGCCCGTCGGCAAGGACGGTCGGTTCACCAGCCCGGTCGACGACTACGCCGGCATGCTGGTCTTCGACGCCAACCTGCACGTGATCGACCACCTCAAGGCGATGACGGTCTCGACGGGCTCGACCAACGCCGAACTCGACACGGGATCGGTCACGCCCGGCACCGTGCTGCTACGCCGCGAGACCTACGACCACTCCTACCCGCACTGCTGGCGCTGCCGCGAACCCCTGATCTACAAGGGCGTCTCGTCGTGGTTCGTCGAGGTGACGGCGTTCAAGGACCGGATGCTCGAGCTCAACCAGAAGATCCACTGGGTGCCCGACCACATC
>JBFIDC010000048.1:0-14403 GCA_041581495.1 Nocardioides sp.
CAAGCCGATCGCACCGACCGCGAAGTTGGAGCCGGTCAGGGTGTAGATCTGGTACGGAATCGCGACGTAGGTGATCATCGCGCCGAGATAGAACGCGGTGCCTGCCCAGAAGAGCAGCCGGAAGTCCCGCGAGGTGCGCAGCGGCGTCAGATCAACGCGCAGTGCGCGCAGTCGTTCTCGCCAGGTCACAAGGGGGAAGCATCCCAGCCGACGCCCCCGTGCGCCTGCGAATTATCGCGGCGTGACCTTGATCCGCGCGCCTTGGTCGGGCACCGAGGTGATGTTGCGGACGCGCGGCCGGTCCTCGTGATCGGTGTGCACGTTCTTGACCTTGAGGACCTCACGCAGGATGGCGACGCCCTCCATGGCCGCGAAGCCGGCTCCGATGCAGCGACGAGCGCCGCCACCGAAGGGGATCCAGGTGTTGGTGGGCGGGTTGTGGCCCAGGAAGCGGGTCGGGTCGAACTCCTCGGCGCGCTCGTAGTTGTCGGCGCTGTGCGTGACGATGATCGAGGGCCCGACCGTGGTCCCTGCGGGAAGGTCGAAGCCGCCGACGGTGGTGGGTTTCATCAGCGTACGAACCACCATCGGGATCACCGGGTGCAGACGCAGCGACTCCTTCATCACCGCATCCAGCCACGCGTCGCCGTCGCCATCTGAGGAATCGGCCGCTTCCTGGGCGCGGCTCATCAGGTCGGGGTTGCGACCGAGTTCGTACAGCGCCCACGCCAGGGCGGTCGCGGTCGTCTCGTGGCCCGCGAGCAGCAGGGTCACCAACTGGTCGCGCAACTCCATGTCGCTGAGGCGATCGGCGGGGTCGGTCGAGTCCTGTCCTTCACGGATCAGACGCGAGAGGACGTCGGTGCGGGTGGCGAGGTCGGGCGCGGTGCGGCGGTCGCGGATCTCGGCGTACATCAGTTCGTCGAGCGCGTGCTGATTGTCGACGACCTTCTTCCACGGACCGACCTTCTGCAACTGGGGATATCCCCAGGCGAGCAGCACGATCGGGTTCACGTCGACGGTGGCGTTGACGCACGGACGCAACGCGGCCAAGCGGTCCTCGTCGGTCACGCCGAAGACCACGCGGAGGATCACCTCGAGCGTGAGGGTGTTCATCCGCGGCAGGGACTCGAAGGTCCGGCCTGTGGGCCAGTGGGCGACCTCGTCGCGAGCCAGGTCGATGACCAGGTCGCGGTAGTCGCGCAGCGCGTGCCCGTTGAAGGCGGGCATCAGCAACTTGCGCGCCCGCTTGTGTTGCGAGCTGTCCTGGAGCAACAGCGAATGCTCGCCCATGATCGGGCCGAGGATGGCGTTCCCCTTCCCGGCGTGGAAGACCTCCGGGTCGCCGGCGAAGATCTCCTTGATGTCCTCGGGGCGGGTGAACAGCACCAGCGGTCGTCCACCGGGCATCAGGTTGACGGTGAAGGTGGGGCCGTACTTGTTGCGCAGCCAGAGGTGGAAGCGATGGCGGTAGCGGAACAGCGCGATCGTCTCCACCAGCGCCGGCCACCCGGGCCCCGGCGGCAACCCCTCCAGTTTGACCGGCGGCAGGGTCGAGTCGCCCATGAAACTGGTGCGCTCGAACCGCTGCCTGGTCAAGGCATGGGTGTCCTGGATCTCGCTGACGTCGTCGAGGAGGGCCACCTCGGGCACGCTACCGGTGCTGTTGAACAGGTTTCAATAGGACGTGATGCAGCGAACGCTGGGGTGGCGACGGAGTCACCGGGGCCCCGGTGACTTGCGCACTTCCCACGGGAGATCTTGCCCAGGAAGCGCCGGAGTCACCGGGGGCCCGGTGACTCCTCCCGCCCCCACACCTACCCCAAGTGCCGACGCAGGAACGCGACCTGGTGGGCCAGGGCGGGTTCGAACCAGTCGGAGCCGGGCCAGACGTCGAAGTGGTCGCAGGGGTAGTGGCGGACCTCGCCGCGGCCGGCCACCGCGGCCTTGGCTGCGGCGTGGGGAGGGGCGCTGCGGTCGAAGTCGGCGATCTGCACCAGCAGCGGGCAGGTGAGGTCCTTGGCGACCTTGATCGGTCGGTGGTTGCCCAACTCCATGCCCAGGGACGCGTCGATCTCGTTGCGCCACGTGGGGCCGGCGATCGCGGTGTACGACTCGTAGTGACCGGGCAACGACAGGGCCGAGACCTCGCCGGGGCGACCGACCAGCGGCATCATCACCGGGCCTCGACCGGCCGCGGCGGCGATCCGACTCCGGAAGCCGGCGACCGTGGACTTCGCCATGCTCGAGGGCGCGTGGTGGCGCAGGGCCAGTCGCGCCGCGGCCATCCCGTCGACCAACGGCGTCAACGAGACCACCGCGACCACGTCGTCGCGATGGGCGCCGGCGGCCAGCACGTGTCCTCCGGAGAGCGAGACGCCCCAGAGCACGATCCGGCGCCGGTCGACGCCCGGCAGCGCGGACACCGCGTCCATGGCTGCCCGGTAGTCCTCGAGTTGACCGACCAGGCTCACCCGTTGCCGGGGCTCCCCACCGCTGGCGCCGAAGCCGCGGTAGTCGAAGGCGAGGACGTCGAGGCCGGCCTTGGCCAACCCCACCGCGAACGGTTCAAGACCCGAGTCCTTGGTCCCGCCCACGCCGTGGGCCATGACGACCACCGGGCGCCCGCGGTCGGTGGCCAACTCGTCACCGGCGCCGGCGAAGTGCCAGCCGTGGAGGTCGACCCCACCGGATTCGAAGACCACTTCGTCGTAGATCTGCGTCACTGCTCGAACCTTCCATAGATCGTGTGCACCCAGATCGCGACGACGGTCTCGATCAGGTCTTCGCGCGCGAGCGGGCCGCCGAGGGCCAGCCGCTCCAGCATCCGGTCGTTGAGTTCGAGCAGCACCGAGGCGAGGTGGGCGGCGTCCCGCCCCGGAGGGGCCGCGCCGCCGGCACGTTCGGCCTCGATCACCTCGGCCACGACGGGGACGAACGACTCCCGGTCGTTGTCCCACAGTTCGCGGACCGTGGAACTGGTCCCGCGCGCGTCGTACATCGCGCGGTAGATGTGCTCGTGGCGGTCCCACGAGCCGAACAGGGCCCGCACCATGCCCCCGACCCGCTGATCCGGCGATCCCTCGCCGCGCAGCAGATCGGCAGCGACCATCGACTCGGCGTACATCTCCTCCATCAGGGCCGCGACCGCGCTGGCCTTGTTGTCGAAGTAGAAATAGAACGCCGAGCGCGTGACGCCCGCGCGCCGAGAGATGTCGGCGATGTTGATCGAGTCGAGGCTGCCCTCGCGCAGGTGGTGGTCCAGCGCCTCGAGCAGCGCGGTACGCCGACGGTCACCGCGGGCCAGGACCGAGCTGCCCGCGACCTCCTCGCGGCTCACCCGCGACCCGCCCTCGCGAGACCGGCCGGGATCTCCTTGACGCGCATGTCGTGCTCGTAGACGAAGTAGTCGAGCTGGTGGGTGTGCCGCGGACGGTCGAGCATGTGACCCATGTAGAGCTTGTCGTCGGCCTTGATCACCTCGTACATCTCGGCCTCCGACGGCGGAGCATAGGCGCCGATGGCGTACGCCGCGATCATCCGCGCCTGGCACTCCACGAACGGGAACAGGGTGGGCGTGGCCTGGGCGAACCCGGCGAAGGCGATGTCGGGCATACCCGGCTTGAGGATCCGCTTGTAGAGGTCGATCCGGTTGTCGGGTGCGCTGAGGAACTCGGGATCGAAGAACGGGAACGTGAGGTTGTAGCCGGTGGCATAGATGATCACGTCGAAGTCCGAGGAGGTGCCGTCCTCGAAGTGGACGGTGCTGCCATCGAGCCGGGACACGTTGCCCTTGGGGGTGACATCGCCCGACTTCAACCGCAGCGGCAACTCACCGGACTGGGTCGGGTGCGCCTCGAAGAACTTGTGGTTGGGCGTCGGCAGGCCGTACAGCGTGGGGTCGGAGGCGGTGAATCGCTGACCCCACTGCGCGACCTTGCGCTGCCAACTCAACGGCAGGTGCGGGTTGGTCTTGTAGTTCATGTCGGCGGCCTTGCCGCTGATCAACTTCGGCACGATCCACGCACTGCTGCGCGTCGACAAGGTGACCTGGTTGCGCAGGGACCGCTGGGACAACTCGACGGTGACGTCGGCAGCGCTGTTGCCGAGGCCCACCACCAGGATCCGCTTGTCCATCAGGTGCAGCGGGGTCCACGGGTCGATGTAGTGGTGGGAGTGGATCGACTCCCCGGTGAACTCGCCGGGGAAGTCAGCCATCCGCGGGTCCCAGTGGTGCCCGTTGGCGACCACGAGCAGATCGAAGTGCCGGGTCTCGCCACGCTCGGTCTCCAACTCCCAGCCGCCGTCGTCGAGACGACGCGCGTGCTCCACGCGGTTCTCGAACTCGATGTGGTCGCGCAGACCGAAGGTGTCGGTGTAGAGGTCGAGGTACTCCTTGATCAGGGTGTGGTGCGGGAAGTCGGGGTAGTGCTCCGGCATCGGGAAGTCCTTGAACGACAACTGATGCTTGGAGGTGTCGATGTGCAGGGACTGGTAGGCGCTGCTGTGCCCGTTGGGGTTGCCGAAGGCCCAGTTGCCGCCCACTCGATCCGAGGCCTCGAAGCAGGTGACGGGGACGCCGTAGTCGGCGAGCATCTTGGTCACCGTCAGTCCGCTGATGCCCGCACCGATCACTGCTGTGGTCGGGCGAGCATGGGGTCGATTGGGGGCTGGCATGCTCGGGACGGTAGACACTAACTTGACACGCGTCAACTATGCACGGCCTACGAGGAGACGAAGATGACCGATCGAGTAGCCATCGTTATCGGTGGAGCATCGGGGATCGGCGCCGCCTGCGCCGTGGCCCTGCGCAACGACGGCTGCACCGTGGTGGTCGCGGATCTGCCCGGGACGCCCTGCGACGTGGAGGTCGACGTCAGCGACGAGGCCATGGTGGAGGCGCTGTTCGCCGGCGTCCTCGAACAGCACGGGCGCGTGGACGTGGCGGTCAACAGCGCCGGCGTCTCGACCCTGGCGGCCATCGTCGACCACGACGCCGCCGAGTTCCGCCGCGTCATCGACATCAACCTCACCGGCGGATTCCTGGTCCTCAAGCACGCCGGTCGGACCCTGTCGCCCGGCGGATCGGTGGTCACCTTGACCTCGCTGAACGCACGCCAGCCCGGCGGCGGGATGGCGGCATACTGCGCGGCCAAGGCCGGCCTGGCCATGCTCACCGAGGTCGCCGCGCTCGAGCTCGGCCCCAAGGGGATCCGCGCCAACGCGGTCTCACCCGGCTTGGTCGTCACGCCGCTCACCGCGCCGGCGATGGACATCGCCGGGATCGAGGACGACTACCTCGCCAACACGCCGCTGGGCCGCGCCGGGACCCCCGAAGAGGTCGCCGAGGCCGTGGTCTTCTGCTCGCGGTCGGCCTGGCTGACCGGCGATGTCATCGACCTCAACGGCGGGGCGCACACGATGCGCTACCCCGACCTGTTGGGCCACGTGACCCGCGCGTTCAGCTGAACGCGGCCGCGGGCGGCAGATCGGCCTGATCGGCCGCCTCGGCGTACTGGAGTTCCTCGGGCAGCGCTGCGACCTGCTCGCGGCACCACGGGCTGATCTCCCTGCGACCGGCGAGCACGTCGGCTCGAAAGCTCGGCCACTCGACCCAGTCGACGTCGGCGACCTCGGCGGGGTCCGCCTCGACCTCGACGGCGGTGGTGGCGACGAAGACCGGGCACATCTCGTTCTCGACGGTGCCGGCGAAGGGGCCGTCGGGGACCACGGCGCGGTAGCGGAAGCCGGGCAGCACCAGGCGCAACGAGTCCAGGACGAGCCCGAGTTCTTGCTCGACGCGTCGCCGGGCGGCCTCGGCGATCGGCTCGTCCGGGGCGGGGTGCCCGCAGCAGGAGTTGGTCCACACCCCACCGAAGGTGGGCTTCTCGAGCGCGCGCCGGGTCAGCAGCAGCCGCCCCGAGCGGTCGAAGATGTAGCACGAGAACGCCAGATGGAGCGGGGTCTCCCGGTGGTGCACCTGCGCCTTGAGGGCCGTGCCGATGGCAGCGCCGCTCTCATCGAGCAGTACGACGCGTTCATCATCAACCGACACGACGTCGATCATCGCTCACCGGCAGGCTCAGCCGAGCAGCCCCCGCCGCCGAGCGATCGCGGCGGCCTCGGTGCGGCCCGCGGCGCCGAGCTTGCCCAAGATGTTGGACACGTGCACCGAGACCGTCTTGGTGCTGATGAACAACTGCCTGCCGATCTCACCGTTGGAGCGACCCTGGGCGACCAGCGCGAGGATCTCGGATTCGCGCGAGGTCAAGGCGTCGGGCTCCGGCTTGGCGCGGGTCGCGGTCGAGCCGATGGCCTTGAGTTTCTCGAGCAACGGGCGGGCCCCGAGCGCGCGGGCGACCTCTCGCGAGCGGTCGCCCATCTCACGGGCCTCGGCGGGTTGTCCGACCGAACGCAAGATCCCCGCCCAGGTGGCCCTGACGACCGCGAGTTCATAGACATGTCCGAACTCGACGAACAGTGCCTCGGTCTCGCGCCAGGTGTCGGTCAGTTCGGCCAGCGCCACCGAGTCCCCGTCGCCGACCAACCACCGGGCCCGCATCCGCTCGGCATCCAGACGCTTGACCCAGGCCCGGCCCTCGGGGCCCCAGTGGCCGGACGGGTCGGCGTACTTCTGCAGCACGGTGTGACCCTCCTCGTGGAGGCGTTCGACCTCGGCCAGCGCCTCGGCGCGTTCGGCCGCGGCAAGCCGCGGCATGTGATCGGCCACCGCCGCCGCGGTCACGGCGGCGAGCCGGATCCGGGCGCTGAACCACTCGTGCCAGATCCTCCCCAGGAGCCCGACGACGTCGCGATAGACGGCGACGACGGCGTGGGGGTCATCGGACCGCGCGGCCTCGGCGAGTTCGGCCATGGCGGCGATGATCGCGACCCCGCCCTCCTGCTCCCAGTACTTGCGCAGGGCGCGGGTGCGGGCCGCGACCGACTCGCCGCGGGCGGCGAGCACGACCACCCGCACGCTCTCCAACAGCGCGGCCGGGATCGGCGGGGCGTGCTGACCCACGACGTCGGTGAGTCGCAGCACCTCGTCCCAGTCGCCGCGCACGAAGGTGACCAACGCCAGTTGCCAGCGCGCCTCCGCGCTGTACGGCGCCCACGGCAGGTGGGCGCTGCGGCCGCGCTCCATCGCACTGCGGAACCACTGGGCGGCGAGGTCGAGTTCGCCGTAGTCCTGGAAGGAGCGACCCATGAGGAATCGGGCGCGCAGTTCGGCATGAACCGCACCGGTGGCGGCGGCGCGGTCGATCGCGTCGACCAGAGCCTCGCGCAACCCCTCCTTGGGCCCGGCCTTCTTCAGGGCCGAGAGCGTGGTCATCACGTCGGAGGCGAGTTCGTGCAGGTCGAGGCGCTCGGCGACGGCAAGTGCCTCCAGCCCGACCTCCTGAGCCAGGTCGTAGCGCCCCGAACCCGACAGGATCCTGGCGTGCACCGCGAGCACCTTGGCGCGTAGCCCCCCGCTGTCCGGGGGCAGCAGGTCCACGGCGGCCTGCGAGACGGCGAGCGGGTCCTCGTCGGGCTCGATCACGAACAGCGCCTCGGCCCGAGCCGACAGCAGTCGGGCTCGCTCCGCGGGCGTGGCGGTGCTCGGCAGTTGACGCAGTTGCTCGGCGAGGAGTTTGGCCGAACGCATCGGACGTCCGGCCGAGGTGAGCGCCTCGGCGGCGGCCACCGCGAGCTTGGACTGGTCGCCCTCGAAGCGGGCCCGGCGATCCGGGTCGGCCAGGAGTTCGATGGCTTGCTGGTAGTGCTGGGCAGCCTCGTCCGGGCCACCCACGGCCATCGCTTCGTCGCCGGCTCGGATCGCTGCCGCCAGGGCGGCGTCGAGGTCGTTGGCCAGCCGCGCGTGGCGCGCCAACTCCGCCGCCGTCCCCGGAGCCCGGCCATCGGACAGCACGGCGGCGTACTCGCCGTGCAGCCGGATCCGCTCTCCCGGCAGCAGGTCGTCATAGACCGCCTCGCCCAACAGGGCGTGCCGGAACGAGTAGCGACCCCCGCTCGCGACCAGCACGTTCATCTCGACGGCCTTGCGCACCGCGCTCTCGAGACTGCGTGCGTCGAGACCCGAGGTCACCGCCAGCAGTTCGTGGGCGACCCGACGGCCAGCGACGCTGGCGACCCGCACCACCTGGCGGGCGTCCTCGTCGAGGCGGTCCAGCCGCACCAGCAGGAGTTCGGCGAGGTCATCGGGGAGCACCTCGGCGTCGCCGGACATCCCCGAGGTGGCACCGACGAGTTCTTCGACGAAGAAGGCGTTGCCTTCGGCTCGTTCGACGATGACCTCGGTGTGGTCGGCGCTCAGCCCGGCCGGAGGGGCGAGTTCAGCCACCAGGGCGCGGACGTCGTCGTCCTCCAAGGGACTGAGTTGGACTCGTTCGACGCTGTTCAAGCGGGACCACTCGGCCACCTGTCGGCGCAGCGGGTGGCGGCGGTGCAGGTCGTCGGCGCGATAGGAGGCGACCACCGACACCGGGCCTTCGAAGGGCCGGGAGAACAAGAAGCTCAGCAGATCGCGGGTGGACTGGTCGGCCCAGTGACAATCCTCGATGACCACCAAGAGGGGGCCGACCTCGGCGACAGCCTCGAACAGCGCGTGGACGGCGTCGAAGAGACCCCCGCGGTCGAGGCTCTCGGCGGATTCGGCTCCCGAGAGGGCGATGAAGCTTCCGGTGTCGGCGGCGGTGTCGAGCACCCGTCGTCCCGGGCGCAGCCGCGCCAGTGCCGGCTGCTCACGGGCGACCTTCTCGACGATCTCGGGGGCCTGGGCCTCCAAGCGGCCGAGCACCTCAGAGAACGGTAGATAGGGAAGGGCGCTGTCGCCGAAGTCGAGGCAGTGCCCGGCCATCACGTGCCAGCCTTCGGCACGGGCGAGGTCACGCAGTTCGATCAGCACCCGGGTCTTGCCGACTCCGGCATCACCGGCGAGCACGACGTGCTGGCGGGTCGTGCCGGACTCCGCAAATGACCGGACGCCGAGCAGCGAAGCGATCTCCGCGAGCTCGGCGTCTCGGCCGATCATGGGGCGCTTGACGGGGGGCACGCCGTACATGATCCCGTTTTCTGTTGTATTGGTCTCTTCTTCTGCCACCGAGGCGTCCAACGCGGCCGTCCCGGCGATCAGTGGGAGTCGGTGACGCTGTCCGCCGGACGGTGGACCAACGGCTTGCGGATGCGCATCCGCCGACGAGCGCCATAGCTGTTCCGGGCCCGATCGGTGCGGTAGCTGACCTCGGCAGCGATCATGTCGCGGCTGTACATAACTGACCTCCTCAGATCTTCGTCGTGTCTCGACGTTGAGACGACTTTTGCTCTCTGAGGTAGGCCCGCACATCGGGCAGGTGCCTTAGATATCCCTACGTGTGCCCAGAACCTGGCCTATATGTCGCCTGAGGAGGCGGTGAACGGCCGGCCGGCGACCCAGATCCCGCTGACCTGGGGCACCCCGGGCCGGTAGGCGAGATGGATGTGACTGGGGGCCTCGATGAGCACGAAGTCTGCTCGTTTGCCGACCGTGAGCAGGCCGACGTCGTCTCGGTCGAGGGCCCTGGCTCCCATGGCGGTAGCCGCGTGGACGGCCTGCGCCGGGGTCATCCCCATCTCGCGGACGGCCAGGGCGATGCACAGGGGCATCGAGCTGGTGTAGCTCGAGCCGGGGTTGCAGTCGCTGGCCAGGGCGAGTGCCACTCCGGCGTCGATCAGGGCGCGGGCGTCCGGGTAGGGCTGACGGGTGGAGAACTCGACGCCCGGGAGCAGCGTCGCGATGGTGCCGGACTCGCGGAGCGCGTCGACGTCGGCCGGCTCAAGATAGGTGCAGTGATCGACGGCGGTGAGTCCGAGTTCGGCCGCCAGACGCACCCCCGGGCCGGGACCGAGTTGGTTGGCGTGGAGTCGGGGCCGCAGGCCGGCCGCGGCGCCGGCCGCCAGGATCGTGCGGGCCTGGTCGGCGTCGAAGGCGCCGGTCTCGCAGAACACGTCGATCCAGCGTGCGTAGGGGGCGGCTGCGGCGAGCATCGGGCCGGTCACCAGATCGACGTAGGCGGCGGGGTCCTCGGCGTACTCGGCCGGGACGACGTGTGCCCCGAGGAACGTGGTCTCCTCGGTGAACTGCTGGGCCACGGCCAGACTGCGGGCCTCATCGAGCGTGGTCAGGCCGTAGCCGCTCTTGATCTCCACCGTGGTCGTGCCCTGCCGGTGCATCTCGGCGACGTGGCGGGCGACGTGAGCGGTGAGTTGCTCGTCGGTTGCCGCACGGGTGGCCGCGACGGTGGTGCGGATCCCGCCAGCGGCATAGGACTCCCCCGCCATCCGGGCCGCGAACTCGGCGGCGCGGTCGCCCGCGAAGACGAGGTGGCTGTGGCTGTCGACGAACCCCGGCAACACCGCACGGCCACCCGCGTCCAAGTGGGCGTCGGCGGCTGGGGCCTCGCTGGCGGGGCCGACCCAGGCGACCTGGGAACCCTCGACCACGAGCGCGGCGTCGTTGATGATCCCGAGCAGCCCCTCACGGTCGGGATCGTTGGTGACGAGTTCGCCGATGTGGGTCACCAGCAGGCTGGTCATGACCGCAGTCCTTGGATCGAGGCCTCGAGTTCGCGGCCGATCTCGCCCACGTCACCCCTGCTGAACACCACCCGACCGTCGCACAACACCTGGGTGACGTCGGCCGCTGTGGCAGCGAACGTCGCCGTGTTCTCGTCGGCTCCGGTGCCTGCGGTGCGGACCGTGGTCGTGTCGAGGGTCACCAGGTCGGCGCGCTGGCCCACGGCGATCGTGCCGGCGTCGGCGAATCCGAGGCTGGGGTGACGGGTGCCGGCGTTGAGGAGTTCGGCCGCGCTCCAGTGCCCGCGCTGCTCGGTGGCGAGCCGCTCATCCATCTCCAAGGCCCGCATCTCCTCGAACAGATCGATCACCGCGTGACTGTCGCTGCCGAGCGTGATGGGTGAACCCGCGGTGTGCAACCGGCGACTCGGGCCGATGCCGTCGCCGAGGTCGCGCTCGGTGGTCGGGCAGAAGCAGGAGTTCGTCCTGGTCTGCCCGAGCAGCGCGATGTCGGCGTCGGTGAGGTGGGTGGCGTGGACCGCGGTGGCCTCGGGGCCGAGGACGCCGGCGTCGTGGAGCAATGCGGTCGGCGTCATGCCGTACGCCGTTAGGCACTCCTGGTTCTCGGCGCGCTGCTCGGAGAGGTGGACGTGGATGGGCGACCCGCCTGCCCGTTCGGCGATCCGGGCCAGTGCCTCGCGGGGTACGGCGCGCACGGAGTGGATCGCGGAGCCGAGCACCACCGGGCCACCCTGGCGGCGCTCGGGGCTCAGCCCGCTCTCCAGGGCGTCCTGGCGGGCCGACCACCCGTCGATGTCGCCGTCGCTGTAGCGCACCTGCACGCCCTCGACCGGCTTGCCGAACCCGCTGGAGAGATAGCAGGTGTCGAGGAGGGCGATCCGGATCCCGGCGTCCTGGGCTGCCTGGATGAGAGCGTGACCCATCTCGTTCGGGTCGTCATAGGGCGTGCCGTCGGGCTGATGGTGGAGGTAGTGGAACTCACCGACCGTGGTGATCCCGCTCGCCGCCATCTCGCGGTAGGTCGCGCGGGCCAGCGCGAAGTAGGAGTCCGGGTCCAGTCGCCCCGCGACGGCGTACATCTGCTCCCGCCAGGTCCAGAACGTCCCCCGCTCGGCCTGGGTCCGTCCCCGCAGCGCCCGGTGGAAGGCGTGGCTGTGGCAGTTGGCGAGGCCGGGGAGGGTGAGGCCGGGGAGGCGGGTCGGGTGAGTTTCACCGGGTACCCGGTGAAACTCATCCATACCCGCTGAAACTTCAGCGGGGAAGCGTGAGTTTCCGCGGGGCAGGACGACCCGGGTGAACCGTCCGGCCTCGATCTCGACCAGAACGCCGTCATGCACCGCGCCGTCGACCCAGGCGCGCTCCAGCAGGTACGCCGCGGCCTGCGCCGTCATCGGGCCAGCCGCTCGAGGGTGTCGGCCAGGGCGTGTACGCCGACCAGGCAGTCGGGCACTTCGGCGTGCTCTTCGGGGGAGTGGCTGATGCCCGTCGGGTTGCGCACGAACAGCATCGCGCTGGGGATGCCCGCCGCCGAGAGGATGCCGGCGTCGTGGCCGGCCGCGGTGGGGATGATCGGCCAGTCGCCGTCGGCGTGATCGGCGGCAACGGCGGCGGCCAGCGCCGGGTCGAAGGCCACGCTGGCCGACACCGATTCCGCGGTGACCTCGAGCGAGGTCCCATCCCGCTCGGCGCGCTCGAGCGCCTGCCGGGTGATGGTCTCGACCAGGTCCCCCAACGAAGCGTCACTTGAGGCCCGGGCGTCCAGCCACGCGGTGACTCGCGACGGCACCGCGTTGGTGCCGTTCGGCGCCACCTCGATCCGCCCGAACGTCGCACGCTGATCGACCAGCCTGGCCTGCTTGTTCGCGGCGAGCGCCGTCATCGCATAGGTCAGCATCGGGTCCTTGCGATCCACCATCCGGGTGGTGCCGGCATGGTTGGCCTGGCCGGCGAAGTCGAACCGGTACCGCCCGTGCGGCCAGATCTCACTGGCCACGCCGACCGCCGCAGCACGGTCCACAAGGTCGCGGCCCTGCTCGACGTGGAGTTCGACGAAGGTGCCGACCCCGGCCAGCAAGCTCGACGAGCCGCCCTCGAGCACGTCGCCGAGCCGCACCCCGTCCCGGTCGCTCAACTCGCGCGCGCTCTCCCACGACATCGCGCCGGTCGCCAGCCGCGACCCCAGACACGCCAACCCGAAGCGCGAGCCCTCCTCCTCCACGAAGACCCCCACCCCGATCGGCCGGGTCGGGAGGAACCCCCGGCGCCTGAGTTCGTCGATTGCGGCGAGCGCCGAGACCACCCCCAGCGGACCGTCGTACGCCCCGCCGTCGAGGACCGAGTCGAGATGCGATCCGGTCAGGATGCCGGCCGAGGTGGGTAGTGAGTCACCTTTGGGTCCAGGTTCGGACGGTTCGTGGACCCGAAGGTGACTTACTACCCCGCCGCCACGCCACCACGCCACCACGTTGCCGAACGCATCGGTCTCGACCTCGAGCCCCCGCGAGACGCACTGCTCGAGGAACCAGTCCGCGAGCTCGCGTTCGGCCGAGAGGAAGGGCTGGCGGAAGTAGCCGCCCGTCCTCGCCGATCGACCGATCGGGGCGAGGTCGGACCACATTCGCTCGAAGTCGTCAGGCACGCGAGCTTCCCTCCGTATGGGGTTGAGCCATGAAGTCCCGGACCACAGCATGGCCGAGCGCCACGTCCATCACTGACTCCTCGGTCCTAGCTCGACTGCATCGGGATCGTCACGCCGCGCTCGGCGGCGACCTCCACGGCCCGCTCGTAGCCGGCGTCGACGTGCCGGATCACGCCCATGCCCGGGTCGTTGGTCAGCACCCTCTCGATCTTCTGGGCGGCGAGATCGGTGCCGTCGGCGACACACACCTGACCGGCGTGGATGGAACGGCCGATCCCCACCCCGCCGCCATGGTGGATGGAGACCCAGGTGGCCCCGGAGGCGGTGTTGACCAAGGCGTTGAGCAGGGGCCAGTCGGCGATCGCGTCGGAGCCGTCGAGCATGGCTTCGGTCTCGCGGTACGGCGAGGCCACCGACCCGCAATCGAGGTGATCGCGCCCGATCACGATCGGCGCCTTGAGTTCGCCCGAGGCGACCATCTGGTTGAACTTCAGGCCGGCGAGGTGGCGTTCGCCGTAGCCCAGCCAACAGATCCGCGCCGGCAGGCCCTGGAACTGCACCCGCTCGCTGGCCATCTTGATCCACGTGTGCAGCCGGACGTTGTCGGGGAACAGTTCGAGGATCGCCTTGTCGGTGGCCGCGATGTCGGCCGGGTCGCCCGAGAGGGCCGCCCAGCGGAACGGGCCCTTGCCCTCGCAGAACAGCGGCCGGATGTAGGCAGGGACGAAGCCGGGGAACTCGAAGGCTCGGTCGTACCCGCCCTTGCGCGCCTCGTCGCGGATCGAGTTGCCGTAGTCGAAGACCTCGGCGCCCGCGTCCTGGAACTCCACCATCGCCCGAACGTGCACGGCCATCGACTCCTGGGCCCGCTTGGTGAAACCGGCCGGGTCGTCGGTGCGTTCACGCTCCCAGTCCTCGAAGGCAGTGCCAGCCGGCAGATAGAAGAGCGGGTCGTGCGCCGAGGTCTGGTCGGTGACGATGTCGATCGGCGCACCGGTCTCGAGCAGTTCGGGAAGCATCAGCGCCGCATTGCCCAGCACCCCGATCGAGAGGGGACGTCGTTCGTCACGCGCCGCCACGGCCATCTCGACCGCCTCGGCCAGCGACCCCGCCTGTACGTCGAGGTAGCGGTGATCGATGCGGCGTTGGATCCGCGACTGGTCGCACTCGATGCAGATCGCCACCCC
>JBFIDC010000049.1:0-14328 GCA_041581495.1 Nocardioides sp.
CGCGAGCGCGCACCCGGCCCAGGTCAGCGCACAGGCCCACAGCAGCGCGTTGGGACGTCGGCGGCGAGGCGCTCCGGTCGCACCGGGTGGAGCAACGGCGTACTGCTCTGCCCCGGCCTGCTGCGGCGAGTCCAGCCCCGGCGCAGCGGGGGACGACGCCGCATCGCCGAAACCGGTGACCGCTCGTGGTGCCGTGGTCGGGGGCGGGCCGGTGGGCGTCGGCGGCGGCACGGGTGCGGAGGGTCGGACCGGGGCTCGGACCACCTGGCGCGGAGTCTTGCCGTCCAGCCAGTCCCTGGCGGGTTGGAACCACAGCATCACGATCGCGCCGACCACCATGGACGAGACCAGCCCACCCACGGCGACGCCGGTGACGAACAAGGGCAGGGCCAGCACCGTCAGCACGAGTCGGGCGACGCGAGCCCGGCGCAACACCTGGAAGCCGAGGAGCGCGGTGGCCGTGGCCGTGGCCGCGGCCACCATGGTCACCACGCGCAACGCGCTCAAGGCGCCCTGCACTCCCAGACCCAGCCCGTCACCGGGTGCCTGACTCAAGAACTCCTCGACGGCCTCGCGCGTCTCGAGCGACTGCAGCCCCGCGATCTGCTCGAAGGCGGTCAGCACCACCACCACGGAGCCGGCCATGACCAGCCACGCAGCGATCGTCACCTGGGCGGGGCGGCCCTCGCGCGTCTCAGCCATGCTCCCCATTGTGCTTGGCGCTTAGCAGCCGCTCACCGCCGCACCGGCGAAGGCATCCCGAATCCATGTCAAAGACACCCCGCTTCCCGGAGAAAAGCATCTCTCCCCTGCGCCGGTTTTGCCCCTAGGAGTCCTTCGCCCTCGCCGCGTGCGCGAGTGCGGCCCGCGTGGGCCCAACCCGAGCCGGAGGCACAAGTGGGCATATCCAATGCTGAGGCCAGGTCGAAGTTGACCTTGGTTCTAGCCATCATCGCCGTGATCCTCTCCTTCATGGCTTACGTCCAAGGCGGGGCTGGCGCTCAGGCCGGGGGGAAGGCCAAGGGCAGCCTGACCACGATCGAGACGTCCAAGGCCGCCTGCAAGAAGAAGATCAGCAAGGGCAAGAACTGCGCGGTGCTGAAGACTTCCACCGCCGTCAAGGCTGTGAGCCCGGCCGAAGAGTGGATCACCGCCTCGAATATCGGTCTCGGCGAGATCGGGTCCCAACACATCGAGAACGAGACGATCTCCTCCGCTGACCTTGCGACCGGCGCAGTCACGATCGACATCATGAAATTGCCGTCGCTTCGGGCGTCAGTGACCGACCTTGTCGAGGAGGACAACAACGTCGCCAAGCCGCTGGCCCTGAACCCCTGCAGCCCCCCGTGGAACACCACCCTGGTCCCCTGCGGAGTCTTCGACACCTCCACCACGACGCCCGGCTACTCATTCGGGCCGTGCGTGAGTCAGTTCTTTGACGCCTCCGGGGTCTCATGCATGCGGGTGCCCGAGGCCGGCTTCTACACCATCCAAGCCGATGCCATCTGGGCCACCGGGGATCCGGGGACTCGCACGCTCCTGCTCGAGGTGCTCGGCGAGGGTGACAGCTACAACGCTCCGGACGGCTACCAACACTTCTGTGGCGCCGGCTGCGGCCTGAGTGTCGGCGCGCTGCCGACAAACCAACTCGGGGATCCCACCCAGACGGTGCGGCAGACGGTCTATCTCGAGAAGGGGCAGGCGTTCATGCTGGGCGTTGACGCCCGCAACACCGGCGGCGGCACCACGGTCTCGGTGGACCTCGTCGTCACCTTGAATCCGAGCTGAGCCCACAGGTCGCTGCGGCGCCGCTGCCCTGCGAAGGGAAGCGGCGCCGCCACGGCTGCTAGTGCTGAGCGTGCACGACCAGACCGTCCTCGCTCTGGTCCACCTCGACCGAACCACCGTCGACGACCTCGCCCGAGATCAGCATCTTGGACAGCGGGTCCCCGATGGCGGACTGGATGAGTCGCCGCAGCGGGCGGGCGCCGTAGGCCGGGTCGTAGCCGGTCTGGGCCAGCCAGGCCCGCGCCGACTCGGTGACGGCGATCGTGATGCGCCGCACCGCCAGTCGCTTCTCCAGCAGGGCCAACTGCAGATCGACGATCTTGGCCAACTCCTGCTCGGTGAGGGCGTCGAAGAGCACGATCTCGTCGAGTCGGTTCAAGAACTCGGGCTTGAACGAGGAGCGCACCGCACCCAGGACCGCTTCCTTCTTGGCAGCGGGATCCAGGTCGGGGTCGATCAAGTAGCTCGAGCCCAGGTTGCTGGTCAAGATCAGCAGCGTGTTGCGGAAGTCGACGGTGCGACCCTGACCATCGGTCAGCCGCCCGTCGTCGAGGACCTGCAGCAAGATGTCGAAGACCTCCGGGTGCGCCTTCTCGACCTCGTCGAGCAGAACCACCGAGTAGGGGCGCCGGCGCACCGCCTCGGTCAGTTGGCCACCCTCGTCGTAGCCGACGTAGCCGGGAGGCGCACCGACGAGTCGGGCAACGGAGTGCTTCTCGGAGTACTCGCTCATGTCGATGCGCACGATGGCGCGCTCGTCGTCGAAGAGGAAGTCCGCCAGGGCCTTGGCCAACTCGGTCTTGCCGGTGCCGGTCGGGCCCAAGAACAAGAACGAACCGGTTGGCCGGTTGGGGTCGGCGATGCCCGCCCGCGAGCGGCGGACGGCGTCGCTGACCGCTGTCACGGCTTCGCGCTGACCGATCAACCGCTCACCGATCACCTCTTCCATCCGCAGCAACTTGGCGGTCTCGCCCTCCAGCAGTCGGCCGGTAGGGATGCCGGTCCAGGCCTCGACGACGTCGGCGATCTGTTCGGCACCGACCTCTTCACCGACCAGTGGCTCGAGCTCGGAGGCCTGCACCTTCTCGGCGTTCTCGATCTGGCGCTCGAGTTCGGGGATGCGGCCATAGAGGATCTCGCTGGCCTGCTCGAGAGAACCCTCGCGGGTCAGCTTGTCGGCCTCGATCCGCAGGTGGTCAAGCTGGCGTCGCAGCTCGCCCTCGCCCTCGAGCGAGGTCTTCTCCCGATCCCACCGGGCCTCGAGGCTGCGCAACTCCTCCTGGCGGTCGGCCAGGTCCGCGCGCAGTCGCTCGAGCCGCTCGATGCTGGCCTCGTCGGTCTCCTTGGCCAGCGCGAACTCCTCCATCGTCAACCGGTCGACCTGGCGGCGGAGTTGATCGATCTCCTCGGGTGAGGACTCGATCTCCATCCGCAGACGAGACGCCGACTCATCGATCAGGTCGATGGCCTTGTCGGGCAGTTGGCGGCCGGTGATGTAGCGGTCCGACAGCGTCGCCGCGGCCACCAGGGCGGCGTCGGTGATGCGAACACCGTGGTGGGCTTCGTACTTCTCCTGGATTCCGCGCAGGATCTGAATGGTGTCCTCGACGCTCGGCTCGCCGACGAAGACCTGTTGGAAGCGGCGCTCGAGAGCCGGGTCCTTCTCGATCCGCTCTCGGTACTCATCAAGGGTCGTGGCACCGATCATGTGCAGTTCGCCGCGAGCCAGCATGGGCTTGAGCATGTTGCCGGCGTCCATCGCCGAGTCGCCGCCAGCGCCGGCGCCCACCACCGTGTGCAGTTCGTCGATGAAGGTGATGATCTGGCCACCGGCGTCCTTGATCTCCTCGAGGACCGCCTTGAGGCGCTCTTCGAACTCGCCGCGGTACTTGGCACCCGCCACCATCGCGGCGAGGTCCAGCGAGAGCACCCGGCGTTCCTTGAGCGAGTCGGGCACGTCACCGGCCACGACTCGTTGGGCCAGGCCCTCGACGACGGCGGTCTTGCCGACCCCGGGCTCGCCGATCAGCACGGGGTTGTTCTTCGTCCGACGGCTCAGCACCTGGATCACCCGGCGGATCTCCGCGTCGCGACCGATCACCGGGTCGAGTCGCCCGTCGCGGGCCGATTGGGTCAGGTCGAGGCTGTACTTCTCCAGCGCCTCATAGCTCGACTCGGCATCCGGCGAGGTCACCCGACGGTTGCCCCGCACCGAGGACAGGCCCTCACGCAGACCGGACTCGGTCAGCCCCGCGTCGGCCAGCACCTTCTGGGCAGCGCTCTCGGTCCCTGCCAGTGCGATGAACAGGTGCTCGGAGGCGACATAGTCGTCCTTCATCGAGGCTGCGAGGTCGAGGGCGCCGGCCAGCACGCGAGTCAACGCCGGCGAGGCACCTGGTTGCTGCACGGTGGCACCCGTGGCGCGTGGGAGCGCCTCTTGACCGGCCACCGCGGCGGCGGTCAGCGCGGCGAGGTCGACACCGGCGTTGGTGACCAGCGTGCCGGCGGTCCCCTCGGGATCCTTCAACAGCGCGACCAGCAGATGGAGTGGGTCGGTGGCGTTGTTGCCGGCGGTGGTCGCAGCCACCTGGGCGGCCTCGATGGCAGCCCGACTGCGGGTGGTGAACTTCTCGGCGCCGAACTGGCTCATGTCGTCTCTCCTGCCGGGGTGCTGATGGGGCAAAGCATGTCACTTGGTCAACGCCGACAAAGTTGAGTCCATTCCACTCAACTTTGCCCGGATTCGGACTGACGCGGCGACTCGGAGGACGGACCTGTCCAGAAGGCCTCCCCGGCGGCGTTGGGGAGGGCACCATGGGTGCCTCACGGGTGGTGTCCCCGGTGGAGTCGCAGGCGGTGTCCCAGTCGGTGTGCCACCTGGTGTCCCAGGTGGTGTCCCAGGTGGTGTCACAGGTGGCCACCGGGTGGGAGGTGAGATTTCCACAGTTGGGTGACAAGTATTCCGACCTCCGACGCGCATCTGTGAGCCGTCCTACTCTCGAGTTCGAACTGGGCGGGTGAACGAGGAGACAGGTGGGCCCGATGGCGAAGATCGATCAAGGCACGAGAGGAACGACCCGATGATTTCTGCTGCTGAGGGCACCAGTCCGGTGCGGGTCGTGATCATCGACGACACCTACGACCTACGCGAACTACTCCGCCTGGCCCTGACCCGCGGCGGCATGGAGGTCGTGGGCGAAGCAGGTGACGGACTCTCCGGGATCGAGTGCGTGCGCTTGGAGAAGCCCGAGGTCGTGCTGCTCGACCTGTCCATGCCCGTCATGGACGGACTCGAGGCGCTGCCCACGATCCGCAGGCTCGTGCCGCAGGCCAAGATCATCGTGCTCTCCGGCTTCGGTGCCACCCAGATGTCAGAGAAGGCAATGACGATCGGCGCCGACGGCTATCTGCAGAAGGGCATGGCCCTCAAGCGGATCATCGAGTACGTCCAGGACGTCATCGAAACCCCACGGGGTGCTCCGGCACCAAGCCCCACTCGACCCCATCAGACACCCACTCAGACCACCGACAGCGAGGCCGAATCCAGCGTCGGCAGTGGCAGTGGCAGTGGGCCGATGCTGTCACTGGTCCCCAGCGACGGGGCCGAGTCCGCCCCGGACGACGTCGAGACGCGCGCGGCCGAGGCCATCGCCCGGGCCGCCGCCGGCGCGGGCCGCAGCGGCGATCCCGGGGAGCACGTCAGCCCGGACGTCTCGGCCTGGGACGCCCTGGCCATGGCGCCGTACGGCGTGATCGAGGTGGCCGACGAACCGTTGTTCCGCATCGTCCACGCCAACCCCATGGCCCAGCGACTCGTCGAGAACCACGCTCGCTTCGGCACCCCGCTGGGCACATTCGCACCCGAACTCGCCTCCCATGTGGCCTTCCACCGCCTCGACGGCGAGTCCTCCTTCGACGTCGTGATCAACGGGACACCCACGCAGGCATCGCTGCGACGCGGCAAGGGAACCCTGTTGATCTATCTCGACTCCTCCTCTGAGGACATCGGCATCCTGCGCCGGGCGATCGCGACGACGGCCCAGGAGATCCGTGGCCCCGTAGCCGTGCTGTGCGGGGTGGCTGAATCGATCACCGAGGCCGGCGACGACATGACCGATTCTCAGCGCCGTCGGCTCATGTCCTCGGTGACGCGCCAGTCCAGGATGCTCGACACCATCACCGCCGACCTGCTGACCGCCGCAGAGATCCAACGCGGCGACCTGCATCTGGACCCGCAACCGGTGCAACCGCTGGCAGCCATCGACGCGGTCATCAGCGACCGCTACCTCGTCACGGTCTCCGTACAGATCGAGGACGACCGTGCGGTCTTCGCCGACCCGCTCCGCTTGGAGCAGATGCTGACCAACCTGATCGGCAACGCCTTGAAGTACGGCCGTGCGCCCTACGTGGTTCGAGTCGAGTCCGACCCCGACCGGGCCGGCGCCGTGCGCATCGTGGTGGTCGATTCGGGCGAGGGCGTGCCCGAGGACTTCAGACCGCGACTCTTCCGGGAGTTCGCCCGACCCAGTGGCGCCGTGTCGACCGGGACGGGGTTAAGACTCTTCGTCGTCCGCAGCCTGGCCGAGGCCCAGGGCGGCACCGTCGAGTACGAACCCGGTCCGCAGGGTGGCTCGGTGTTCACCGTGACCCTGCCGGCGGTCTAGGCTCGCCCGCCCCGGCGCCAGACCACGATCGATCCGCCGCGCGGCTGATCGGGGACCGCCGGTAGTCGCGAGGTGCCCGCGACCGCATTGCGCAAAGCCCCTCGGGCCAGCTCGAGTTCGGCTTGGAGTTCGGCGTTCCGCTCGGCCAGCGCCGCCACCTGGTTCTCGAGTTCGAGAATGCGCCGAACCCCCTCGATGCCGATGCCCGAGGAGGTGAGGTCAGCGATCTCGCGGAGCCTGTCGATGTCGCGCGGTGAGTAGCGTCGGCCCCCGCCGCCGGTGCGACCCGGGGTGATCAGCCCCATGCGCTCATAGGTGCGCAGGGTCTGGGGGTGCAGGCCGGTGAGTTCGGCCGCCACGCTGATGACGAACACCGCGGTGTCGGGACCCGGAGCCTGCGGGAAGCCGTGGCTCATGACTCGAAGAGCTTCTCACGCAGCGGACGACCACTCGAGGCATCACGCAGCGCCTCGATGGCCGCCCGGGTGGCGGCATCGATGACCGCGGGCACCTGCACCTCCACGGTGGCCAACAGGTCACCGTGGGTGCCGTCGGACTTGCGCACGCCCTTGCCGCGCACCCGGAAGGTGCGCCCGTTGGGGGTGCCGGGCGGGACCTTGACCGTGACCGGTGCCCCACCGAGCGTGGGGATCTTGATGTCTGCCCCGAGCGCTGCCTCATCGAAGGAGACCGGGACCTCGATGGTCAGGTTGTCGCCCTTGCGGCCGAAGATGCGGTGCGGGGTGACCTTGACCGTGACGAACAGGTCGCCGGCCGGGCCGCCGTTCTCGCCGACCGAACCCTTGCCGCGCAACCGGATCCGCTGACCATCCTTGACCCCGGCCGGGATCCGGGCCTGGATCGCGCGCGAGGAAAGGCCGCGGCCCGATCCGTGACATGTCGGGCACGGCGAGTCATAGATGAGCTGTCGGCCGCCGCAGGACGGGCACGCCTCCTGCAGGGAGAACCCGCCTCCGGCGCTGCTGACCACGAAGCCTGCGCCCTCGCACTCGGGACAGATCCGCGGCTTGGTGCCGGGCTTTCCGCCGGTTCCCGAGCAGTCCTGACATGGCGCGTCAGAACTCAACCGCAGCGAGATCGTGACGCCCTCCATGGCGTCGGTGAACCCGATGGTGGTCGTCGTCTCGGCGTCGGCGCCCCTGCGCGGCCGGCTCTGGGTGCGGGCGCGCCCGAAGCCGCCGCCGAACAGGTCGCCGAACATGTCGCCGATACCGCCGCCGCCGCCACGCTCGCGCATCAGGTCGTCGACCGAGAAGCCGCCACCACCTTGGCCGGGACGGAAGCCGCCACTGAATCCACCGGAGCCGTACAGCGAGCGCATCTCGTCGTACTTCTTGCGCTTCTCGGCGTCACCGACGACGTCGTAGGCCTCGGCCACGGCCTTGAAGGTCTCGTGCTTCTTCTCGTCCCCCGGGTTGGAGTCGGGGTGATTGAGGCGCGCCAACTTGCGGTAGGCCTTCTTGATCTCTGCGGCGGGGGCGTCCTTCTTCACGCCCAACACGGCATAGAAGTCCTTCTGCGCCCAGTCGGCACGAAAGCCGTTGTCGCTCATTCGCGCACCTCCTTCCTGCTCCTCACTGGTCTTCCTCGGGCCTATTCTTCGGGCCTATTCTTCGGGCTGCGAGGTGCCCGCTTCCTCGGTGCCCGGGTCTGATGCCGACTCAGGGCCTGTCTCGGTGCCTGTCTCGGGGGAAGTCTCAGCGGGTGTGGACGCAGGGTCCACCACCAACACCTGAGCCGCCCGGACGACACGATCACCGATGCGGTAGCCGGCCTTGGCGATGACCTTGCACGTGGTCACCTCGACCTCGGGGTCCTCACCGATGTGGCTCAGCGCCTCGTGCAGCGCCGGGTTGAACGGATCCCCCACGGCGCCGAACTTGGTCAGCCCCAGGCCCGCGACCACGCGCTCCAACTGGTCGGCCACGGCCAGGAAGCCACCCTCGAGCGGACCGTGTTCGCGAGCCCGGTCGATGGTGTCGAGCACCTCGGTGATCGGCGCCAGCGCCGCATAGGTGGCGTTCTCGCGAATCAGTTCGCGATCCCGGTCGACGCGGCGCTTGTAGTTGAGGAACTCCGCCTGGACCCGCTGCAGGTCGTTGGTCAAGGTGGCCACGTCGTCCTTGGCCTTGGCCACGTCGCCCGCGGCCCTGGCCACGTCGCCCGCAGCCCGGTCCAGGTCTTCGCCGAGCTCACCTTCGAGTGCCTCGCTGGTCGGCTCCGCCCCGGCCTGCGAGCGCAGGCCGGACCCGGCGGACTCCCCGGCGGACTCCCCGGCAGACGGGGCCGGCTGCGCTGCAGCCTCCTCGCCCGCCGGGGCGTCGGCGTCGCGTGGTTCCTGGCTCACTTGTCCTCGTCCGAAGACTCGTCGGCCGGGCCCTCGTCCACGATCTCGGCGTCGACGACGTCGTCGTCGGCTTCGCCGGTCGCGCCCGTGGTGCCGCCTGCTGCCGCTCCATCGGCCTCGGCTGCGGCATACATCGCCGCACCCATCTTCTGGCTCGACTCGCCCAGCTTGGTGACCCCGGCGTTGATCTCCTCCGCGGATGCCTCGGCGTTCTCGAGGGTCGCCTTGAGGGCGTCGACATCGGCCTGGACCTCGGTCTTGACCTCGTCGGGAACCTTCTCGCCGTTCTCGGCCAGGAACTTCTCGGTGGTGTAGACGAGCTGGTCGGCCTGGTTGCGGGACTCCACCGCCTCGCGGCGCGCTGCGTCCTCGGCGGCGTACTGCTCGGCCTCCTTGACCATCCGGTCGATGTCGTCCTTGCTCAGCGCGGAGCCGCCGGTGATGGTCATCGACTGCTCCTTTCCCGATGCCTGGTCCTTGGCGTGGACCTGGACGATGCCGTTGGCGTCGATGTCGAAGGTCACCTCGATCTTGGGCACGCCACGCGGAGCCGGGGGCAGGCCGGTCAGCTCGAAGTTGCCGAGCGGCTGGTTCTGCGCCCACATCTGGCGCTCACCCTGGGCGACCTTGATCTCCACCGACGGCTGGTTGTCGTCAGCGGTGGTGAAGATCTCCGAACGCTTGGCAGGGATCGTGGTGTTGCGCTCGATCAGCGTGGTCATCACGCCACCCTTGGTCTCGATACCGAGCGAGAGCGGGGTGACGTCGAGGAGCAGCACGTCCTTGACCTCGCCCTTGAGGACACCGGCCTGGAGCGCGGCGCCGACGGCGACCACCTCATCGGGGTTGACGCCCTTGTTGGGCTCCTTGCCGCCGAGCAGTTCCTTGACGACATCGGTGACCGCGGGCATCCGGGTCGAACCACCGACGAGCACGACGTGGTCGATGTTCGCGATCGCCACGCCACCGTCCTTCAGCACAGCCTTGAACGGCTCGCGGGTGCGCTCGAGCAGGTCGGCGGTGAGCTTCTGGAACTCCGAGCGCGTCAGCTTCTCCTCGAAGTGCAGCGGCCCGGACTCGCCCTGGGTGATGTAGGGCAGGTGCACGGTGGTCTCGCTGGAGGAGGAGAGTTCGATCTTGGCCTTCTCCGCCGCCTCCTGCAGACGCTGCTTGGCGATCTTGTCGGCCGCCAGGTCGATGTTGTTGTTGTCCTTGAACTTCTTGACCATCCACTCCACGACGCGCGCGTCCCAGTCGTCACCACCGAGGTGGTTGTCACCACTGGTGGCCTTGACCTCGATGGTGGAGAAGCCGTCGTCGTCCTTGCCGACTTCGAGCAGGGAGACATCGAAGGTGCCGCCGCCGAGGTCGAAGACCAAGATGGTCTGGTCACCCTCACCCTTGTCGAGGCCGTAGGCCAGCGCGGCAGCGGTCGGCTCGTTGACGATCCGCGACACGTTGAGGCCCGCGATCTCGCCGGCCTCCTTGGTCGCCTGGCGCTGAGCGTCGGAGAAGTAGGCGGGCACCGTGATCACGGCGTCGGTCACGGGCTCACCGAGGTAGGCCTCGGCGTCGCGCTTGAGCTTCTGCAGCACGAAGGCGCTGATCTGCTGCGAGGTGAAGGTCTTGTCGTCGATCGCGACGTTCCAGTCGGTGCCCATGTGGCGCTTGACCGAGCGGATCGTCCGGTCGACGTTGGTGACGGCCTGACGCTTGGCGACCTCGCCGACGAGGACCTCACCGTTCTTGGCGAAGGCCACGACCGAGGGCGTGGTGCGGTGGCCCTCGGCGTTCGCGATGACGGTGGGCTCGCCACCTTCAAGGACGGCCACGACGCTGTTGGTCGTGCCCAGGTCGATACCTACCGCTCGTGCCATGTTGGTGCCTCTTTCGTGTGTTGCAGACGCAATCGTCTGAATCGTGGGGAGGGGAAGCACAAAGTTGAGTTCTCACGACTCAAGTTTGCTCACTGGGCTCAACGCTACTCTGCCCCGCGAATGTTCCCCAACCCGGGGACGACTTTAAGAACTCGCACGAACTAGGTTGCCGAGATGGATCTCAAGACCGCTCTGCACGACAAACTGCGCACGGCCCGGACCCAACTGCGAGCCAAGTGCGAGGGTCTGAGCGAGTACGACCTGCGGCGCCCCATGACCGCCACCGGCACGAACCTGCTCGGCCTGGTCAAGCACATGATCGGCAACGAGCAGGTCTACCTCGGCACCGCCTTCGGCCGCCCGACCCCGTTCACGCTGCCGTGGGTCGAGGACGGCTCCATCTGGGACGGCGCCGACATGTGGGCCACCGCGAGCGAGTCGAGCCAATCGATCCTCGGCCTCTATGACCGGGCCTGCGCGCACGGCGACGCGACCATCGCAGCCCTCGACCTCGACGCCCCTGGGTCGGTGCCGCATTGGCCCCAGGAGCGTCGCGCGACCACGCTGGGCTTCCTGCTGATCCGGATGGTCGGCGAGACCGCCCAGCACGCCGGGCACGCCGACATCTGTCGCGAACTCATCGACGGACAGGGTCCACCCGACCGCGACGAGTACGGCGACGAGGCCCACTGGGCCGCCTACGTCGCAGGCATCCAGGCAGCGGCCGACACGTTCCGCACCTAGAGGCGCGAGCGATCGATCGGGTCAGCCGATCTCGACCCGGACCTCGTTGGACACGTCGTCGGTGGCGGTGTCGCGCATCCGCCAACGACTGGTTCCGGTGCGCGAGGTGACGACATAGGTCGAGAAGGTCTCGTTGCTGACCTTGGTGGTCACATCGACGAAGTCCTCCCACTTCCCGCCGGAGAACCGCTGCACCGCCAAGACGGCGCCCTCGCCACCCGGATAGACACCGGAGAGATCGATGGGTTCGCCGGGGCCCACGTTGGTCAGCGCCGCCGAGAGCGCGATCCCGTTCTCGGGTTCGGGCGCCTCCTCGGTCTCGCCGTCGCCCGTGGACTTGGACGGTTTGGGCTGGAGGGTCACCAACGGGCCGGTTTGTTCGGGGGTCACCGAGGGCTTGGGCACATAGATGGTCTGCTGGCTCGAGACCTGGCCGTCCTCGCCGCCGTCGCCACCCAGACCCAACCTCGAGGTGGCAGCGAGCGCTGCGGCACCGACCAGGAGTCCGATCGCGAGCCCCACGCCGAGCAGCGCCAGGAGTCCGGCCAGCACCGGGCGACCTTCGGACTCGTTCATCTGGTCGTTCACCGCTGCTCACCTCCGCCTCGAGTGGGCCACTGACCTAGGACGGCGCCATTGTGGTTCAGGATCCCACGGGCTACCAATCCCTGGTGCGGCCTCGCCGCGGCGAGCGATCAGCGTGGCTCGAGGATCACCACGGGGATGGTCCGCTCGGTCCACTGCTGGTACTTCGCGAAGTCGGCGTAGAGGTCGACCAACCGCGGCCACAGAGCCTCGCGCTCGTCCGGGGTGGCGGTGCGAGCATGGACGCTGCGGTTCTTCTCGCCCTTGAGGCTGATCGTGGTGTCCGGCTTGGCCGCCAGGTTGGCGTACCACTGCGGGTTCTTGGGGAGCCCACCCTGCGAGGCGACCACGACCGTGTTCGCTCCATCCTCGAGGTAGAGCAACGGCGTGGTGAACTGCTTGCCGGACTTGCGGCCCACGTGGTCGAGCAACAAGACGGGCACCGGCTTCTTCCAGCCCGCGCCGACGCGCCACTTGCTGCCCAGTCGCCCATTGGTGGCTCGGAACGCGGCCACGTTGACCTTGGACATGTACTTGATGATCGTGACCGCACGCGGCGAGTCGAGGTGATCGGGGCGTTCTTCGGGCAGACCTGCCATCAGATGTTCTTCTTCCAGACGACTTCTTCGTGGAGTTTGCGGCTGCGCCAGCCATCCGGGGTCCGGACCAGTTCGTGATGGTAGATGCCGCCGATCTCGACGATCTTCTCGCCACCCTCTCCATCGGCCATCGGCATCGGGTTGTGGAAGTACGCGCTGGCAGTGGCGGTGTCGCCATCGACCGCGATGTCGACCTGCCCCAGCGTGTGCATCCGCTTGGGGAAGAACGCCGGCAGCATCTCGGCCAGCCAGGGCTTCACCGTCGCGAAGTCGGCGTCCACTCCGCCGGATTCGGTGTAGTTGATCGATGCCTCCGCAGTGAAGACGGTGTCGAGCTTGTCCCACTCCCCCGTGTCGATCGCCCTGGTGTAGCGGATGAGCACGTCGTTGATCTCGAGCCGGTCGCTGATCTCCTTCAGGTCCACGGTGTCCACTCTGGCAGAAAACTGGAACACGTTCTAGTCTGTCGTCTTATGCGCTTCTCCTACGCCGAGGCAATGACCCAGGCCAAGTACTACGCACCGCTGGCTCAGGCCGCGGAGGCTGCCGGGTACACCTCGATGACGGTTGCGGACTCCTTGATCTATCCCAAGGAGTCCGACTCGAAGTACCCCTACACCGACACCGGGGACCGCGAGTTCCTCGACGGCAAGGAGTTCATCGAGACGATGGTGCTCTGCGCGCACCTGTTCGCGGTGACCACCACGCTGCGCCTGACGCCGTTCGTCTTGAAGCTGCCCGTGCGCCCGCCGGTGCTGGTCGCCAAGCAGGCCTCGTCGCTGGCGTTCCTCTCCGACAACCGACTCGGTCTGGGCGTGGGCATCTCGCCGTGGCCCGAGGACTTCGCGAACCTGCAGGTCGACTGGGCCAAGCGCGGCAAGCGGATGGACGAGTGCATGGACATCCTCAAGGGACTCACCACCGGCGAGTTCTTCGGCTACGACGGCGAGTTCTATCAAATCGACGAACTCAAGCAGTGCCCCGCGCCGACCGAGCCCATTCCGCTCCTCGTCGGTGGGCACGTCGACAACGCGCTGCGCCGGGCGGTGCGCAAGGGCGACGGCTGGATGCACGCCGGCGGCGACGGTGAAGAACTCGACCGACTGCTCAAGCGGCTCGCCGAGATCCGCGAGGAGGAGGGCGACACCCGCGACAACTTCGAGGTGCACGTCATCTCCTATGACGCCTACACCGTCGACGGCATCAAGCGCCTCGAGGACAAGGGCGTCACCGACTGCATCGTCGGGTTCCGGGTGCCCTACATCAAGGGGCCGGACACCGAGCCGCTCAGCACCAAGATCGCGAATCTCGAGCGGTACGCCGAAGACGTAATCGCGAAGGTAAACCCGTGAATCAAACGCAACCACGTCGTCGCCATCTCGGTGAGTTCCGGCGGAGGAGCGCAGCGGAGGAGACGGAAGTCGCGCAGATGCCGACGCAGACAGGCGAAAGTCGCAAGCGCAACGCAACCACAGGACGTCGCACCCGATGACCCACAGTTTGAACCTGACAGCTTCCCTTCAGGCGGCTATCGCCGAGGCCGAGGAACTGATCGCGAACGCACCGTTCATCAAGACCGACCAGGACCGACTCGAGGGCTACGACTACCTGTCGGGCCGGATCCGGATGGCCATGCAGATGGCCTTCGACTACGACCTCGACCGGCCCCTGTTCGTCAACCCGACCCACCAGTTCTCCCGGCA
>JBFIDC010000050.1:0-14267 GCA_041581495.1 Nocardioides sp.
CCGCCGGGTCCGTGCTGCGGGCTTCGAGATCGGCAATGCCGCGGTGCAGGTCGTGGGGAACCGACCCCGCCTCGGTGCGCGCCGCGCCGAGGCCCAAGTGGTGCTCTCAGCGGCGCTCGGCGCGCCGGTGACCGTCTCGGCCACCACCACCGACGGGCTCGGCCTCACCGGTCGCGACGAGGGCGTCGCCGCCATCGCCACCGCGGTCGTGCTCCACCAACCCTGAGCCGGATCGCGATCGGTCCCCGCCGGGTCGGGTCGCGAGGTCAGGCGGCAGCGCGCTTGCGGTGACCGATCAGCACCACGCCCTCGAGGATCTTGACGTCGTAGGCGGCCACGCTCATGTGTGCGTCCTCCAGACAGTGTCCGGTGCGCAGGTCGAAGGCGTGCCGGTGCACAGGGGAGGCGACGAACGGGATCCCGTCGCGTTCTCCCACGATGCCGCGGGCCAGGACCGACTGCTTGGCGAAGGGGTCGTGGTTGGCCAGGGCATAGACGGTCTCCTCGTCGATCCGGAAGATCGCCACCGACTGCCCATGCACCAGCGCCGCAACCCCGCGGGCGACCTCGAGTTCGGCCACTCGGCACACCGGTTCCCAGTCTTCGACCGCTCCCGAGTCTCGACTCACGCTGCGACCGTAGGTCGGCTGTGTGCATGGGTTGTTTCGGCGTGCTGGCGGTTTGTAACAGCCACGAAAATGCTTGCGGCTACGGTCGTAGCGTGACCGTCGCCGTCGTGATCCTCGCCGCAGGGAGTGGCAGCCGGGTCGGCGCGGCCACCAACAAGGTGCTTCTGCCCCTCGGCGACTCCTCGGTCCTCGCCTGGTCCGTGCGTACGGCGCTGAGCCTGCCCGACCTCGCGCGACTGGTCGTCGTGGCTAGGGCGGGCGAGGAAGCCGAGGTCCGCGCGGCCATCTCGCCCTCGCTGATGGGTCACGAGGCGCTGCTGGTGATCGGGGGCGCCTCCCGGCACGCGTCGGAATGGCAGGCGATCCAGGTCCTGGCACCCGACATCGATGCCGGCCGCATCGAGGTGCTCGCCATTCACGACGGCGCCCGTCCGCTGGCCTCACTGGAACTCTTCACCGCCGTCATCGCCGAGGCCCGCCGTCACGGTGCGGCGATCCCGACGGTGTCGACCCCCGGGCTGCTGACCAGCGACCTGAGCGCGGTCACGGGAGAGGTCGCCGGCGTGCAGACGCCGCAGGCCTTCGATGCTCCCGCTCTGCTCGCCGCCTATCGCGCCGCCGAGCGCGACCACTTCGAGGGGACCGACACGGCCGCCTGCTACGACCGCTACGCCACGAGCTCGATCTGGGCGGTGCCCAGCGACCCGACCAACCTCAAGGTCACCTTCCCCGAAGATCTCGCCGTGGCTTCTCGACTCGCCTGACCTGGGTCAGCGCCCGGGTGCCGTCATCGCCTCGAGCACGCGGAGATCCTCGACGCTGGTGATCCGGCGCGCGGTGGCGGGCGCCTCCACGAGCGTGACGGCGAAGCGCGCGGCCAGCTGCTCGACCAGGGCAGCGAGATCGGTGCCGGGGTAGTCGTCGAGGGCGGCCACCACCTCGACCGGCAGCACCACCGGTGATGCCACCTGCCACAGATCCGACCTGTCGAGGGTCGCGCCGATCTGGCCGTCCTCGATCCTCTTGATCGTGTCGGTCACGGGTCGAACGCCGACGACAACCGACCCCGCCGCCGCCTGCTCCACGCAGGAGGCCAGGAACTCGGGCGGGACGAGGGGACACAGGGCGTCGTGGAGGACCAACGGTTCGGCGCCCACCACGATCGAGGACCACTGCGTCCCGATGTCGAGGGGCAGGATCTCGGCCTCCCCCAGCGCCCAGGCGGCGCACGCCACGAGTGGCTCCCCGTGGATCAGCGCGTAGGGCAGCGAGCCTCGGTCCTGGTCGAGCACCAACCCCAACGTCATGCCGGCCAATGTGTCATGCCCTGAAATGCCAGCAGGCCCCCGGGAACCCGGGGGCCTGGTGGGAACGCTCGTGGGAACGCTCGTGGGAACGCTCGTGTGACTAGGAGGCGAGCACCTCGTCGAGGATGGCCTCGGCCTTGTCCTCGTTGGTGTGCTCGGCCAGGGCCAGCTCGGAGACGAGGATCTGGCGAGCCTTCGCCAGCATCCGCTTCTCGCCTGCCGACAGGCCGCGGTCACGCTCGCGGCGCCACAGGTCACGCACGACCTCGGAGACCTTCATGACGTCTCCGCTGTGCAGCTTCTCCAGGTTGGCCTTGTAGCGGCGCGACCAGTTGGTCGGCTCCTCGACGTGCGCTGCGCGCAGAACGTCGAAGACCCTGTCGAGGCCCGCCTTGTCGACCACGTCGCGAACACCGACGAGGTCGAGGTTGCAGGCAGGAACGCGGACGACCAGGTCTTGCTGAGCAACGATCCTCAGGACGAGGTACTGCCGGTCCTCTCCCTTGATCTGACGCATCTCGATGTCCTCGATGACTGCAGCGCCATGGTTTGGGTAGACAACCGTTTCACCGACTGTGAAAGTCATATTTATTTCGATCCCCTTTTGGCTCGGACCCCAATCTTACCACGTGATTCCGCCCACTCATCTGGCGTTTCCGCAGGTCAGAGCCCTTGTTGCCACTTGACAGAAGGCGCATCGATGTGGTGGCGCGGCACCCGAAGGCGGTCCGCGCCGGGCCGAGGAGGCAATCCCCGGGCCCATGAAATCCCAGGTGAACGGCCGGTTGGCCTGCCCGGGAGCGCGCCGTACCGGATACTGCGGGCATGGCTTCCCTGCGCCGCCGACGTCCACCGGTGACCTCTGACGCACCCCCCGAGGAGGCGGGCGACGACAGCGCTGCGGCACGGGTCGACAGCGCGGTTTCCACCGAGGTGGAGGAGCGTCCGGACGTGGAGGAGGGTGAGACCACCTCGAGGTCCCTGCGCGACCTGACGCCCGTCCTCCTGGTCCGCGCGGCGCACCCGCGCCAGGCGATCGGCACGGCCCTGGCGCTGACCGTGGCCGCCGCTCTGGCCGGACGACCCAACCGCGAACTCCTCCTGATCTTCGGCACCGTGGTGGTGGGGCAGAGCGTGCTCGGGTGGTTCAACGACCTGATCGACCGCGAGCGCGATGCCCGACATCTCGCCAAGGGCAAGCCGATCGCCGACGGCCGCCTCGACCCCGGGACCGCCTGGTTCGCCTTGGCCGTAGGGGTCTTCGTTCTGGTGTCGCTCGCGATCGCCAACGGCATCAACGCCGGCCTGTCCTACCTGCTCGCCGTCGGCATCGCGGTGCTCGGCTCATGGATCTGGATCCGCAAGGGCTTCTTCTCCTGGGTGCCGTGGGCGGCCTCGTTCGCCCTGTATCCGGCGTTCTTGTCCTATGGCGGCTTCGGCGGCCAGGACAACGGCGCGCCTCCGGAGGTACTGATCACGGTCCTGGCCGGCGCCCTGGGCATCGGCGTGCACCTGCTGCGAGCGCTGTGGGGACTCGTGCCCGACAACGCCGACGGTTGGACCTATCTACCCCTGCGACTGGGCATCCGCCTGGGCGCGACGCGACTCCTGTGGGTCGCCACGACCTACACCGCGCTCGTGCTGGTCGCCTTGGCGTTTGCGGCGACATCGGTGGGTCTCTCGCAATAGGTGTCGACGCCCACGTCGCTCCGCTCGACGGCACCACTACTCTGTACGCCATGCATCTGCGACGCCCGCTCGCGCTTTGTGCGGGAGCCCTGGCCCTGTCCCTCGGTGTCCTCACCTCGTGTGGCTTCGATCTGGCGACCGATCGCCCCTACACGCCCGGCGTGGGGGCCAACAACCGCGACGCCGACGTCGACGTGTTGGCCGCCGTGATCGTCGCGGCCCAGCCCAACGAGGCGACGTTCATCGCGACGCTGGTCAACAACACCGAGACCGACGCATCCCTGACCGGGGTGTCCGGTGGTGTGGACGTGGCGCCGTTCGAGCCGATCGAGGTCGCCTCCCGCGACTACGTCAACCTGGCTGACGGCGATGGGGTTCTGGTCACCGGCGACTTCGACGCCGGACAGGTCATCGAACTGACGCTGACCATGTCCACCGGGGAAGCGGTCACCCTGAACGTCCCCGTCGTTCGGGCCTGCCAGGAGTACCTCGGCCTCGACCTGACCGGCAAGTCCACCTTCATCCCCTACGACTGCTCGGCCGAGCCGCCGGCAGCCGGCGAGCACTAGGCACTCAATGACGCACACCCTGGTCCTGTTACGTCACGGCGAGAGCGACTGGAACGCCAAGAACCTGTTCACCGGATGGGTCGACGTTCCACTGACCGACAAGGGTCGAGCCGAGGCCGAGCACGGCGGGCGACTCCTCGCCGAGGCGGGTGTTCTGCCCGACGTTCTACACACCTCGCTGCTGCGCCGAGCGATCACCACCGCCGCGATCGCCCTCGATGCCGCGGACCGGCACTGGATCCCCGTGCGCCGCGACTGGCGACTCAACGAGCGCCACTACGGCGCGCTGCAGGGGCTGGACAAGTCCCAGACCCGCGAGAAGTACGGCGAAGAGCAGTTCATGTTGTGGCGTCGCAGTTTCGACGTCCCGCCGCCGCCGATCGAGGAGGACTCGGAGTTCTCCCAAAGCGGCCTTCCGCAGTACGCCGACCTCGGCGCCGACCTGCCGCGCACCGAATGCCTCAAGGACGTCATCGACCGGTTCTTGCCGTACTGGGAGTCCGGGATCGTGCCCGACCTCAAGGCGGGCAAGACCGTGCTCGTGGCCGCGCACGGCAACTCGTTGCGGGCCCTGGTCAAACACCTCGACGGGATCAGCGATGCCGACATCGCCGGCCTCAACATCCCCACCGGCATGCCGCTGGTCTATGAACTCGACGAGTCGATGACCCCGCTGGTCGCCGGCGGTCGCTACCTCGACCCCGAGGCCGCCGCCGCCGCGGCCGCTGCTGTCGCCAACCAGGGCCGCTAGCTCTCGCATGTAACTGACTGTTCGTAGAACTATCAGGCTGTCCGGACAGCCTGATAGATGCCCGAACAGTCAGTTACATTTCCACAGGCCCGCGGACGAGCGGCTATCCACAGCCGGCGGCCGTCATCGAACGGCGGCACGGGCTTTCGGGCAGTACTGGCCCATGAACATCAGGGCCCGCGCAACCCTGGCCGCCAATCACGGCCTCATCACCCGTCCCCAACTGATGGACGCCGGCGTGTCCACCGCCTCGATCAAGAACCTCATCAGGCGACGCGCGCTGGTGATCGTGCGGCGGGGCGTCTATGCCGACGGCGAGATGTGGGACTCCCTCCCCAGCGCACGCGAGCGGCACCGACTGCGCACCAGGGCCGCGACCATTCACATGCGGCGGGACTTCGTCCTCAGCCACGACTCGGCGGCCTACGAACTGGGCCTGGAGATCTTGGAACCCCCGCGCCCACTGGTCCACGTCACTCGCTTCGGGGTCACCGGCGCATGGACGCGGCACGGCATCAAGCACCACTTGGCGCCGTTCGGCCGTGAACAGAAGGTGGCCCTCGGCGACCTGCAGGCCCTCGACTTGGCACGCACCGCGGTCGACCTGGCCCGTGAACACGGCCAGCCGTACGGCGAGATCGCCTGCGATGCGGCTCTGCGCCTCGGCGTCTCGCGGCGGGCACTGGAGGACGCCGTCACCGCGATGGCCTCGTGGCCGTTCGTGACCAGGAGTCGGCTGGCGGTCGACTTCGCGCAACCCGGTGCGGCCAACGTGGCCGAGACTATGGGGCGCCTCCTGGTGGCCGAGCTCGGCCTGGGCGAGATCGACACCCAGTTCCCGGTGGAGATCGACGACGGCAGGGTCGTGTGGGGTGACCTGCGGGTCGGCTGTCACATCTTCGAGGTCGACGGCAAGGTGAAGTACACCCCCGTGGAGGCGGGTGGTGTGGCCACCTCGCCGATCACCGAGGTCGTCTGGGAGGAGCGCAAACGCGAGCGTGCGATTCGCCGCGAGGGCCTCGGGGTCTCGCGCATCATCTATGCGGACTTCTGGGAGCCTCAGCGGACCGCGGCCCTGATCCGGCTTCGCGAGGAGTACGACGACACCGCGGCCAGGTACGGCACCGACCTGCCCGAGCGGCTCTCCCGCAACGCCGCCCGGCTGCGAGACCGGCGTCCGGCCTGACCCCGAGGTTGCCGGGCATACGCGGGGCGAACCGGGCATGTAACTGACTGTTCGTAGAACTATCAGGCTGTCCGGACAGCCTGATAGATGCCCGAACAGTCAGTTACATGAAGTCCTGGGGCGCAAGTGACCCAGCGCCAGCGCGAGCCCCGGGGTCAGGGGTCAGGGGGCAGGGGCAGGCGTCAGGGGTTGGAACTGACCGCGGCGGGGTTCTCGCCGGTCACCACGAACACGACCCGGTTGGCCACCGAGACGGCGTGGTCGGCGATGCGCTCGTAGTAGCGGCCGAGCAGGGCGATGTCGACGGCCGCCTCGACGCCGTGCTGCCAATCATCGGAGAGCAGTTCGGTGAAGCTGAGCCGGCGCAGGCGGTCCATCACCTCATCGTCACGGCCCAGTTCAATGGCGGCTGCGACGTCACGGTGAGTGATGATCGCCGAGACCTTGTCGACCATGTGCTCGGCCACCTCGGCCATCTGGCTGATCGTGGGCTGCACCTCGGCCGGGACGGCGATGTTGGGCACGCGGAGCCGGGCGATCTTGGCGACGTGGACCGACAGGTCGCCCATCCGCTCGAGTTCGGTCACCATCCGAAGCGCCGCGACCAGGGTGCGCAGGTCGCCGGCCACGGGCTGTTGGAGCGAGAGCAGTGAGAACGCGCTGTCTTCGACCCGCTCGCGGGCCAGGTCGATGGCCACGTCGTCGCCGATGACCCGCTCGGCGACGTCGATGTCACCGGTGAGCAGAGCCTCGGTGGCCAGGTGCACCGCCGCCTTCACACGGCCGCAGATGTCGGCCAGTTCGAGGAAGATCGAGTCGAGTTGTTCATGGAAGACCTCACGCATGGCCATGACCCTATGCGCCTCACGTGACCAATCGGGGCTAGGACATGAACGAGGAGTGAACGTTGCGAAGCCGAGCCGCAATGGGTCAATGCGCCTCTGACCAGGCAATACCATGATGGCGTGGACCCGACGACCCAGGCTTTCCTCGCCGCGATCATCGGCGGCGTCGTCGTCGGCGGGGCGGTGTTGGCCTGGCACATCAGTGAGCGTCAGCAGTCGCTCGTCTCCCCCCACACCCAACCCCTGGTGCCACCAGAGATCGCCGCGGTGCTCTCGGTCCTGCGCAGCAGCGCGGTGATCGTCGATGACACCGATGTCGTGATCAAGGCCTCCGCGCCGGCCTACGCCTTCGGACTCGTCCGCAGCGGGCGACTGGTCAACGACGAGATGAGCGACGTCGTTCGCCAGGTACGCCGCGATGGCCAGATCCGGGAACTGGAAGTGGTCATCGGGCGCCCCGGCGAGCCCGCGCGCCACGTCACCGCGCGCGTGGCGCCGCTGGGCAGCCACCTGGTCCTGGCCCTGATCGAGGACCGCACTCGCGAACGTCGCATCGAAGAAGTGCGCCGCGACTTCGTCGCCAACGTCAGCCACGAACTCAAGACGCCCGTCGGTGCCATCCGCCTGCTCTCCGAGGCCGTCGAGGACGCCTCCGACGACCCCGAGGCCGTTCGCCGCTTCGCCTCGCGGATGCTCAAGGAGAGCGACCGCCTCAGCCGACTGGTGCAGCAGATCATCGAACTCTCACGCCTCCAGGCCGACGACCCGCTCGAGGCTCCGACCCGGGTGAGCCTGGACGACGCGCTCGGTTTCGCGGTCGACTCGAGCGCGATCGATGCCAGCTCCAAGAGCATCGAGGTGGTCACCTCCGGCACCGTCGGCCTCGAGGTCCTGGGCAGCGAGAAGCAGATCACCGCCGCGATCTCCAACCTGGTCTCCAACGCGGTGTCCTACTCCCCGCAGAACTCAACGGTTCTGGTCACCTCGAAGGCATTCGAGGGCAAGGTCGAGATCTCGGTCGTCGACCAGGGCATCGGGATCCCGTCCAACGAGATCGACCGCATCTTCGAGCGCTTCTATCGCGTCGACCCCGCCCGCCATCGCTCCACCGGCGGCACCGGGCTCGGCCTGTCGATCGTCAAGCATGTGGCCGCCACGCACGGCGGCGAGGTGCGGGTCTGGTCGGTGGAGGGCCAGGGCTCCACGTTCACCCTCACCCTGCCCGAATACATCTCACTCGGCAGCCTCGACGACGACATGCCAACGGCCACCGAGGTCGCCCCCACAGACACCATCGATGAAGGAGTTCGAACGTGACCCGAGTGCTGGTTGTTGAGGACGAGGAAAGCTATAGCGAGGCCTTGGCCTACATGTTGCGCAAGGAGGGCTTCGAGGTCGCGATCGCCGCCGACGGCAACGCCGCCCTGGTCGAGTTCGACCGCAACGGTGCCGACATCGTGCTGCTGGACCTGATGCTGCCCGGGCTCCCCGGCACCGAGGTGTGCCGCACCATCCGTCAGACCTCCAACGTCCCGGTGATCATGGTCAGCGCCAAGGACGACGAGGTCGACAAGGTGGTCGGTCTCGAACTCGGCGCCGACGACTACGTCACCAAGCCCTACTCCCCCCGTGAACTGGTCGCGCGCGTCCGGGCGGTGCTGCGACGCGGCGCCGAGCCCGACCTGGCGCCGATGACCCTCGAGGCGGGCCCGGTGCGCATGGACGTGGAACGCCACGTCGTCACCGTCGACGGCCAGGAGCAGCGGCTGCCGCTCAAGGAGTTCGAGTTGCTCGAGATGTTCTTGCGCAACCCCGGCCGCGTCCTGACCCGCGGTCAGCTGATCGACCGCGTCTGGGGCTCGGACTACGTCGGCGACACCAAGACCCTCGACGTGCACGTCAAGCGGCTGCGCGCCAAGCTCGAGCCCGATCCGAGCGAGCCGAAGTTCCTGGTCACCGTGCGCGGTCTGGGCTACAAACTCGACCTCTGATCTCGCCGTGGCGGCATCTGGTGGAACCTCGTCCGGAAACCGCGTGTTCATGCTCGACCGCAGTGCCTAGCCTTGCCTGGTGACCGCCGCCCCGTCGACGCCTCCAGTGACGCCTCCAGTGATGCCTCCAGTGACACCCACCGGTGCGTCCGCCGGGACCGTCGGCCCACCGACCTGGCTCCCCTTGGCCGCCGTGTCGGTCACCTTGACCTTCTGGGCCTCGGCGTTCGTGGCGATTCGCCATCTCGGCGAGAGCTTCTCCCCCGGTGCCTTGTCCTTGGGCCGGCTCGTGGTGGGCGCGCTGTGTCTGGGGGTCGTGGCGCTCAGCCGTGGCCTGCCCAGGCCCACCCGGCGCCAGTGGGCCTCGATCGCGGCCATCGGCGTGCTGTGGTTCGGCGTCTACAACGTCGCGCTCAACGCCGGCGAACGCTACGTCGACGCCGGCACCGCGGTGATGCTGATCCAGGTCTCGCCGGTCCTGGTGGCCCTGCTCGCCGCGATGTTCCTCTCCGAGCGCTTCACGGCATACCTCGCACTCGGACTCGCGCTCGCCTTCGGCGGCGTCGCCTTGATCGCCACCGGCTCCGGCGCGGCCGCGGACCGCAGCGCGATCGGTGTGGTGCTCTGCCTGCTGGCGGCCACGGTCTATGCCATCAGTCTGGTGCTGCAAAAGCCCTTGGTCGCCCGGCTCCCGGCCATCCACGTCACCTGGTTGGCCTGCTCGATCGGCGCGGTGGTCTGTCTCCCCTTCGCGGGCCAGTTGGTGCGCGATGCCCGCGAGGCTTCGGCCGTCGACCTGTGGTGGGTGGTCTACCTCGGGGTGTTCCCGACCGCCATCGCCTTCACGACCTTCGCCTACGCACTGCGCACGATGACCGCGAGCAGCCTCGGCGTCACCACCTATCTCGTCCCACCGCTGACGATCCTGATGGGCTGGGCGCTGCTGGGCGAGACCCCACCGCCGATGACCTACTTCGGTGGCGCCTTGGCGCTGGTCGGAGTCGCGGTGGCGCGCCGCAAACCCCGAACGCTCGCTGCCGGACCGCCGGTTCCTGCATGATTCCGAGGTGAACTCAGTCGCGATCGTTCTCGTCGGCCTGGTGGCCGCGCTGCATTTCTACTTCCTGGCCCTGGAGATGTTCTTGTGGACGACCCCTCGCGGCCGCGCCACCTTCGGCCTCACCGAGGAGTTCGCTCAGGATACCAAGATGCTGGCCGCCAACCAGGGGCTCTACAACGGGTTCCTCGGTGCCGGCCTGGTGTGGGGACTGTTCGCCGACAAGACCGATGTCACGCTGTTCTTCCTCGGCTGCGTCATCGCCGCCGGGCTCTTCGGTGCGGCGAGCGTGGGCCGGATGATCCTGTTCGTCTAGGCCCTACCGGCCGCTGCTGCCTTCGCCGCTGTCGCTCTGGCCGCCTGAGTCGCTCTCGCTCGGGCTGCCCGAGTCGCTCTCGAGCCAGCCGCGGAACGCCTCGAGGTTCGTGGTCGGCTCGCCCCGCTCGTTGCGCCACTCCCACTCCTTGCGGATCGCGGTCGAGAAGCCGAGTTCGAGCAGGGTGTTGAAGGACTCGTCAGCGGCGCTCAGCACCGCCCCCAGCAGGCGGTCCAACTCCTCGGGCTCCACGACCGCGAACGGCAAGCGCGCGTCGAGATAGATGTCGCCCAGCGGATCGAGGGCGAAGGCGACCGCATACAACTTCAGGTTGCGCTGCAGGAGCCACCGATAGACCCGCTCATGGTTCTCATCGGGACGCCGACACACGAAGGCGTGGATGCCCACCGCGTGCCTGCCGACGTCGAGGCGCACGGCGGTCTGAAGCTTCTTCTCCCCGGGCAGGGCGAAACTGAACAGACCCGGGCCGGTCTCGTCGAACTCGATCTCGTTGGCACGCAGATAGGCACGCACCGTCTGCGCCACGGCACTGGCCTGAGCCTGAGCCTGGGACGGGTCGGCGGGATCCTCGCTCACACCGCCACCCGCAGGGCCGCGGCAGCGCGCTCATAGACCTCGAGGGTGCGCTCGGCGGTGACATCCCAGGAGAACAGCCTGGCCTGGGCCAGCGCGCCGGTGGCCAGACGATCACGCAGCCCCGGGTCGTCGAGCAACCTGGCGAGGGCCGTGGCCCACACGCCCGGTTCATGCCCTTCGACCAGCAGTCCGCTGCGCTCGTCGCGAACCACTGTGGTCAGCCCGCCAACCGCGGCGGCGACCACCGGGGTTCCGGCCGCCTGCGCCTCGACGGCCACCAGACCGAACGACTCGTTGTAGGAGGGCACGGCGACAGCGGTCGCAGCCGAGTACCACTGGGCCAACTCGGCCTGCGCGACCGGGGGGATGAACCGGACGATGTCGGACAGCCCGAGTTCGGCCGCGAGATCGACCAGGGCGGTCGGATGCTCGAGGCCGCTGCCCGAGGGCCCTCCGACGATCGGGACCACCAGGTTGGCCCGGCGTTCGGGACGGCGCACCAGCAGTTCGGCGACCGCGCGCAGCAACACGTCGGGGGCCTTCAGCGGCTGGATGCGGCCGGCGAACAGCAACACGTCCGCATCGACCGGCAGGCCCAGCGCGGCGCGGGCCGCGGCCATGGGGATCGGGCGGAACACGTCGAGGTCGACACCGGGGTGGACCACGTCGACCCGGCCGGGATCGGCGTCATAGAGCTCGATGAGTTGCTTGGCTTCGAGGTCGGTGTTGGCCAGCAGCACATCGGCGGCCTCCACGACCTGCTCCTCGCCGATCAGGCGCGCGGCCGGTTCGGGAGAGTCACCGACCGCGAGCGCGGCGTTCTTGACCTTCGCCATCGTGTGCATGCTGTGGATCAGGGGCACACCCCATCGGTCGCGGGCCAGCGCGCCCACCTGCCCGGAGAGCCAATAGTGCGAATGCACCGCGTCGTAGTGGCCCACCGGCTGGGAGGCCTCCGCGCGCAGCACCTCGCGGGCGAAGACGCACAACTGGGCGGGCAACTCCTGCTTGGTCAGACCCTCGAACGGGCCGGCGTGGATGTGCCTGACCGTGATGCCCTCGGTCAGGTGAACCGGGTCGAGAGCCGAACTCGTGGCCCGGGTGAAGATGTCGACCTCGAGGCCGCGGCGCACCAATCGGCGCGCGAGTTCGATGACATAGACGTTCATGCCACCCGCGTCACCGGTGCCGGGCTGGTCCAGGGGCGAGGTGTGCAGACTGATCATCGCCAGTCGCCGCAGATCTCCCATCCTCGCTCCTTCGTTCGACCGCGCCGTTGATCCAGCAGGGTGCATTCGCCCACGAACCGGGCCTCAACGTGGGTCAACACCGCCGAACCGCGCGGGATTCCCCGACCATCCGGGCAGGTCAGTGCCGTGGGGGTCCCCCGAGGCGCTGAACATCAATATCGAGCATCAGTACGGAGCATCGATGAAGTCCGCGTCCTGCTCCTGATGCCCCAGCGAACCGAGGATCAGCGAGGCGCACACCAGGGCGATCACGAAGCCGAAGAACCCGTCGACCACCCGGTCGCTGACCTGCTCATAGAACACGGCCAACACCGAGGCGACCAGCAGTGGGAAACAGATGGCCACGATCACCCGCAGCCAGGCCGCGCCCGAGACCAGCCCGGCTCCGATCCCGACCAGATACACCAGGACCAGCGCCGCGCCACCCCAATAGAGCCCATCGAGCAGCGCGGTGCGGGAGTCATAGCTCGAGGCGATGGCCTGGCCGAGCAGGCAGCCTCCGCCGAGGAGGCCTGCGACTCGAATCAGCGTGGTCGTCGACACCGGTGACACCTCCCGAGTTCACTGACACATGGACCTGGCCGCCGGTCAGTCTGCCAGCCTCACCGCCGTTGGTCATGCTTCCCGGACACAATGTGTCGCGTGAGCACTTCCTCCCCGACCCATGACTCTCGACGATCGGTGGTGGTCACCGGCGCGAGCAGCGGCATCGGCGCTGCCACCGCGCGGCGACTGGCACACGAGGGCTTCCACGTGTTCTGCGTGGCCCGCCGCTCCGAACGCATCGCCGTGATCGCCGAGGAGATCGGCGGAACGGCCATCACCTGCGATGTGACCTCGAGCGAGGAGGTGGCCGCGCTCGCGCGCACCGTGCACGAGATGACCGGCGGCCGACTCGACGCCCTGGTCAACAACGCCGGCGGCGCCTTCGGCCTGGCCCCGGTGGCCGAGGCCGACACCGAGCAGTGGCGGGCGATGTATGAGGTCAACGTCATCGGCTTGATGCAGGTCACCCGAGCGTTGCTGCCGGACCTGATCGCCAGCGGCGCGGGCACCATCCTCAATGTCGGATCGACCGCTGGACGCGGAGCCTACGAGGGAGGCGGCGGCTACACCGCTGCCAAGCACGGGACCAAGGTGGTCAGCGAGACCCTGCGCCTCGAACTGTGGGACCAGCCTGTTCGCGTGTGCGAGATCGCGCCCGGCATGGTGCGCACCGACGAGTTCGCCACGGTCCGGTTCGACGGCGACACCGAACGTGCCGAGGCGGTCTATGCCGGAGTGGCCGAGCCGCTGGTCGCCGATGACATCGCCGACGCCATCAGTTGGATGCTGACCCGCCCGGCCCACGTCAACATCGACGAACTGGTGATCAGGCCACGAGCCCAGGCCGCCCAGCACAAGGTGCACCGCATCGATGTCGGGGCCATCGCGCCCACCCCCGAGTCCGTGGAAGAGTGAGCGCCATGTCCACCTCGATGAAGACCATCGGCCTGGTCGGCGGCATGAGCTGGGAAAGCAGCGCCGCCTACTACCGCGCGCTCAACCTCGGTGTGCAGCGGCGACTCGGCGGCTACTCCTCGCCGAGCCTGGTGCTCAGCACCGTCGACTTCGCCCGCCTGACCGAGCTCGGTGAAGCCGAGAAGTGGGATCAGATCGGCGCGTTGCTCGCCGAGGCCGCCCGCGGCGTCGAGCGGGCCGGTGCGGACTTCCTCTTGCTGTGCACCACGACCTATCACAAGGTGGCCGACGAGGTGGCGGCTGCGGTCGACATCCCTCTGCTGCACCTGGCCGACGTGGTGGCGGACGCCTGCCAGGAGGCCGGCGTCTCGACCGTCGGCTTCATCGGGACCACGGTGGCGATGACCGACGGCTTCTTCACCGAGCGGATGGAGAACCACGGGCTGAAGGCGCTCATCCCCGCGCCCGAGCACCACGAGTTCCTCAACTCAGCGATCTATGACGAACTCGTGCACGGCAAGGTCGAGGACGCCACCCGTCGCCGCGTCGTCGAGATCATCGACGAACTCTGGGACGCGGGCGCCGAAGGTGTCCTGCTCGGCTGCACCGAACTCGAGCA
>JBFIDC010000051.1:0-14054 GCA_041581495.1 Nocardioides sp.
GCCAACTGGCCGCGGCGGTGGCCGACACGGCCGCAGCCGAAGGGAACCTGCACGGGCTGGGCCGTGCCTTCCGTGGTCCGCGCGCCATTCTGATCAGCGGTGTAGTCGCCGCTGCGCTGGCCGCCACCATGCCGCTGTTCAGCATCATCGCCGTGGCATCACGCGCCTTCGCCCTCTACTACGCGCTGCAATGTCTCGTCGCGCTGAGCACGACCAAGTCCCGCTGGCGTCGAGTGGGGCTCATCGTGCTCGCCCTGGCTCTGGTTGGCATCACCGTGTTCGCGCGGCCGGTCGGTTGACCGACGTGGGTGTGCGAGCCTTCAGGTCATGAGCGAGCCGGTCCCTGCGCGCCGCGGCCGACCCGGCCACGACGTCGACGCGGTCCTGCGCACCGCCGTCGACCTGTTCAACCGGCAGGGGTACGACGCCACCAGCGTGGGTGATGTCGCGGCCGAACTCGGGGTCACCAAGTCGGCGATCTATCACCATGTGCCGAGCAAGGAACACCTGCTGGCGTTGGCACTCGATGAGGCGCTGGTGCCGCTGGAGAGCGCGGTCGCGACGGCGACCGCTGGGCCAGGGCCGGCCGCCGACCGGCTGCGCGAGTGCGTGCGGGCCAGCGTGCATGTGCTGGTCGAGAACCAACCCTCGGTCACGCTGCTGCTGCGCGTGCACGGCAACAGCCAGACCGAGCGGTCGGCGCTCGAACGTCGTCGCCAGATCGACGCCGCGCTGGCCACACTGGTGACCGAGGCGATCGCCGAGGGCACGCTGCGTGACGACCTCGCACCGGAGTTGGTCAGCCGACTGGTGTTCGGGATGGTCAACTCACTGGTCGAGTGGCACCGGCCGGATCGCGGGCACTCGGTCGACGATGTCGCCGAGACCATCGCGGCCTTGGCCTTCGACGGCCTGCTGCGCTGACCCGCCCCGCCCTCAGGCAGAGGCCGAGAGCTCGGCGAGGTCCTCGGCGTCGAGGTCGAGGTGCACCGCGCCGAGGGAGTCGCTCACCGACTCCGGGCGACTCGCACCGGGGATCGGGATGACGTTCGCCGACCGGGCCAACTCCCATGCGAGGGCGACCTGCTGGGGGCTGACGTCGTGCTTGCGGGCCACCGAACCGAAGGCGGCGTAGTCGTCACCGAGACCGGCGGCGCCGCTCATCCCGCCAATCGGGCTCCACGGCAAGAACGCCAGCCCGAGCTCGTCGCACACGTCGATCTCGGGCTCGGAGGAGCGGAACGCCGGGGAGTACTGGTTCTGCACCGAGACCAGCCCGTCTCCCAGGATCTCGTGGGCGGATCGGATCTGCGCCGGGTTGGCGTTGGAGATGCCGGCTCGCGCGATCGAGCCGTCGTCGAGCAGGGTCTTGAGCGCGCCGATGCTGTCTTCAAAGGCGACCTTGGGGTCGGGTCGATGAAACTGATAGAGGCCGATCTGCTCGACGCCGAGCCGTTGCGCGGAGGCCCGGCAGGCCTCGAGCAGGTAGTCGGGCCGGCCGTTCTGCGCCCAGGCGTTGCCCCTGCGCGTGTGGCCGCCCTTGGTGGCGACCAGGACGTCGTCGGTGGCGCCGAGCTGCGCCAACGCCTTGGCGATCAGCACCTCGTTGTGCCCGAAGTCGCCCTCGTCGTGGCAGTAGGCATCGGCGGTGTCGATCAGGGTGACGCCGAGCTCGATCGCGGTGCGGATCGTGGCGAGGCTCTGCTCCTCGACGTTGTCGGGGCGCACCGACATCGGCATGCCGCCGAGGCCGATCGCGCTGACGGTCCGGTCGCCGATACGTCGTGTCGGCATGATTGTTTGCATACGTCCTTCGTACCCGATGCCTGGTCGCTCAGGCGTCGAAGTCCACGGTGACCCGATCTCCGCAGGGGTAGCTCTGGCAGGTCAGGACGAAGCCGGCCTCGACCTCGGCCGGTTCGAGGGCATAGTTGCGCCGCATGTCGACCTCGCCCGAGGTGAGCTTGGCGCGGCAGGTGCCGCAGACCCCGCCCTTGCAGGCGAACGGCAGGTCGGCGCGGGAGGCTTGGGCGCCGTCGAGGATGGTCTGGTTCCGGGGCAGCGCGCTGGTGGTGGTCAGCCCGTCGAGGACGACGGTGACCTCGGTGGTCTCACCGGTCGCCTCGGCCTCGACCCGCTCCAGGTCGGGCGGGGGCTCATCGACATAGAACAGTTCGAAGTGCACCCGATCGGCCGGGACGCCGAGTTCATCGAGCACCGCGCGCGCATCGGTGAGCATCGCGTGCGGACCGCAGATCCAGACATGGTCGAACGACGCGACTGGAGCGACCACGCGCAGCAGCGTCCGGAGTCGGTCGGCGTCCAGGCGACCCGAGAAGAGTTCGACATCGCGCGGCTCGCGCGAGAGCACGTGGACCAACTGGAGTTCGGGACCGAACCGGTTCTTGAGGTCGGCGAGTTCCTCGGCGAACATCACCGAACTGCTCGTCCGGTTGCCATAGAGCAGTGTCACGTCGCCGCCGGATCCCAGCACCGTCGTGGCCACCGAGAGCATCGGGGTGATGCCGGAACCGACCGCGATGCACAGGTGGCGGCCTCCCTCGAGCAGCGACGGGTCGGGGCAGAACCGGCCGCTGGGGGCCTGCACCTCGATCAGGTCGCCGGGCCGAACGTCGTGGACCAGCCACTGTGAGAACACGCCGTCGGGGATGGCCCGCACTCCCACCCGTGGGCGGTGGTGGACCGGCGCGCAGATGGAGTACTGCCGCCGTTCGTCCCTGCCCTCGATGAGACGCCGCAGCGTCAGCGACTGACCCGGCACGAAGGCGAACTCCTCGGCCAGATCATCGGGCACCTCGAAGGTCACCGCGACCGAGTCGTCGGTCAGTGGCTCCACCTCGGCCACGGCGAGCGTGTGGAACTCGCTGGCCATCAGATCTCCTTCACGTGCTCGAAGGGTTCGAGGCAGGTGGCGCAGCGGTAGAGCGCCTTGCAGGCCGTGGCGCCGAACTCGGAGGTCAACTCGACCGAGGTCGAGTGGCACCGAGGACAGGCGATCTCGCGGCGGGTGGGCGCGAGCGAGAGCGTGACCGGCCCATCTCGCTGTGGCGCGGGTCCGGGGGGCGAGAGTCCGGCCTCGCGCAGTGCTTGTCGGCCGCGGTCGGTGATCCAGTCGCTGGACCAGGCCGGCGTGAGGCAGACCTTCACCTCGGCGGCGAAGCCGGCCTCGGTCAATCGACGCACGAGGTCATCACGCATCGTGGCCATCGCGGGGCACCCCGAGTAGGTGGGAGTGATCGTCACCGTCACCTGCTCGCCGTCCTGCTGCACCTCGCGCAGCACCCCGAGGTCCTCGAGGGTCAGCATCGACATCTCGGGGTCGGTGACCGAGGCTGCGACCGCGTACGCCGTGCTCACCACGGTGCCGTTCACCACTGCCCCATCGGGTGCGCCCGGGCGACGACCTGCATCTCGGCGAGCATGCGGGACAACGCTTCGGTGTGACCGGTGCCGGTGAGCGGACCGACCGCGGGGCGATCGAGGGCGGCCGCGGCGAGCACCTGATCGAGGACCTCCTCGGCTTCGCTGCCCACGGCGTAGGCGCCCTGGAACTCACTGAGGTAGGGCCACACCTGCGCCAGTCCGGCCACGAGTCGGCGCCGGGACTCCTCGGTGCCTTGGGCCAGGGTCACGAACCACCGGGCGGCGTAGTCGCGGTGGTAGGCGAGTTCGTTGACGCCCTTGGCCGCGATCGCGGCCAACACGGGATCGGCGTGGGAGGCGAGGCGCTCGAAGGCCGCAAGCCGAACGATGGCGAAGAGCAGGAGTCGAGCGATGGTCTGGGCGAAGTCGCCGTTCTCGAGTTCGACGATCCGCGCGCTGCGGAACTCGGCGGCCTCCCGGAAGTAGGCCAGCGCGTCTTCAGCGGGGACCGGCGACCCGTCGGGCAGAGCAGGCACCAGGGAGGGATCGGCGGCCGCCGCCCGCGAAAGCAGCAGTCGCGCCTGACCGAGCAGGTCGAGTGAGATGTTGGCGAGCGCGATGTCGTCCTCGAGATCCGGCGCGTTGCTGCACCACTGGGCGAGGCGATGCGAGAGCACCAAAGCGTCGTCACCGAGGGCCAGGCAGAAGCCCGCGAGTTCGGCCGCGTCGAGGTCGTCGGGGACCCGGGTGTCCACCCCGGCCAACGGATCCTCGAACGAGGTGCCGAAGGCCCAGTGCGAGTCGTCGTCGCCCAGCAGGCCGTCATAGACGCTGCCGTGGCCCGCGTTCGGGTCCGGGGTGCCGGTCGAGTCTGTCGAGACCATCACATGTGCGGGACGTCGTCGGGGATGGGATAGAAGGTCGGATGCCGATAGACCTTGTCGCCGGCCGGGGCGAACAGCGGGTCCTTCTCGTCGGGACTCGACGCCGCGATGTCGTCGGCGCGGACGACCCAGATCGAGACGCCCTCGTTGCGCCGGGTGTAGACATCGCGCGCGTTCTGCAACGCCATCGCGTCATCGGCGGCGTGCAGTGAGCCGACGTGCACGTGGTTGAGGCCGCGCTTGCCGCGCACGAAGACCTCATAGAGCGGCCACTCGGGTTCGGTCACGATGTCTCCTCGGTCTCGACGACGCTCGCTGGCGCTCGCTGCTCGACCAGTGGAGCCTCGGCGTAGGCGGTCGCGGCCTCGCGCACCCAGGCGCCGTCCTCGTGGGCGCGGCGGCGGTGGGCGATGCGCTGGGTGTTGCAGGGGCCGTTGCCCTTGACCACGCGCATGAACTCATCCCAGTCGGGCTGGCCGAAGTCGTGATGCCCGCGTTCCTCGTTCCACCTCAGGTCGGGGTCGGGCAGGGTGACTCCGAGCACCTCGGCCTGCGGCACGCTCATGTCGACGAAGCGCTGACGCAGGTCGTCGTTGGTGTTGCGCTTGATCCCCCAGGCCATCGACTGGGCGGTGTTGGGGGAGTCGGCATCCGGCGGTCCGAACATCATCAGCGCCGGCCACCAGAAGCGGTCCACCGACTCCTGGACCATCGCCCGCTGCTCGTCGGTTCCGCGCATCATCGTCATCAGCAACTCGAAGCCCTGCCGCTGGTGGAAGGACTCCTCCTTGCAGATCCGGATCATCGCCCGGCCATAGGGCCCGTAGGAGGTGCGGCACAGCGGGACCTGGTTGCAGATCGCCGCGCCGTCGACCAGCCACCCGATGGTGCCGACATCGGCGTAGGTGAGGGTCGGGTAGTTGAAGATCGAGGAGTACTTCTGGCGACCGTCGATGAGCATCTGGGTCAGTTCGCCGCGGGAGACCCCCAGCGTCTCGGTCGCGGAGTAGAGATAGAGACCGTGTCCGGCCTCGTCCTGCACCTTGGCCAGCAGAATCGCCTTGCGGCGCAACGAGGGAGCCCGGGTGATCCAGTTGCCTTCGGGCTGCATGCCGATGATCTCGGAGTGTGCGTGCTGGGCGATCTGGCGCACCAGGGTCTTGCGGTATCCATCGGGCATCCAGTCCCGCGGCTCGATGCGGTCGTTGCGCGCGATCACGGCGTCGAAGACCGCCTGCAGTTCGGGCTGCGCCTGCGAGGGCAGCTCGGGCTGGGCTGTGCTCGTCATCGCCCCTCCGGTCTCGGCTGCATCGACATTTACTGACCGATCGGTCTGCAATAGTCTGCCAGACATGCCGAGCACCGGGAACCCACGCAGGCTCGAGAGCTACGCCACCGGAGGCTGGTACGCCGCCGGCGACGAGGGGCAGCCGTTGCTGGACGCCTCGACCGGCGAGGAGGTCGCGCGCCTCTCGGCGACCGGGCTCGACCTGGGTGTCATGACGTCCTACGCGCGCGAGGTCGGTGGGCCGGCGCTGCGCGCGCTCACCTTCCATGAGCGGGCGGGGATGCTGAAGGCGCTGGGCAAGCACCTGATGGAGCACGTCGCGGAGTTCCACGAGCTCTCGTTGCGCACCGGCGCCACCAAGGGCGATGGGATGGGCGACATCGAGGGCGGCATCGGCACCCTGTTCGCCTCCGGCAGCGTCGGCACCCGGCAGATGCCCAACGACACCGTCTATCTCGACGGGGATCCCATCCCGCTCGGCAAGGGCGGCAGCTTCGTGGGACAGCACGTCTTCACCAGCCGGCCAGGGGTGATGGTGCAGATCAACGCCTTCAACTTCCCGGTGTGGGGGATGCTCGAGAAGCTCGGGCCCGCGTTCCTCGCGGGGATGCCCAGCATCGTCAAGCCCGCGGCCCAGACGTCCTATGTCACCGAGGCCGTGGTGCGGCGGATCGTGGAGTCCGAGATCCTGCCCGAGGGCACGCTGCAACTGCTGATGGGCAGCCCGGCCGGCCTGCTCGACGAGCTGAGGATCCAGGACCACGTGGCGTTCACCGGCTCCGCGCACACCGCGGGACTGCTGCGCACCCACCCCAACGTGCTGCACGGCGGGGTCACCCTCGGCGTCGAGGCCGACTCGTTGAACTGCTCGATCCTCGGTCCTGATGTCGGCGTCGACGACCCGGAGTTCGACCTGTTCGTCAAGGGCGTGGTCACCGAGATGACCTACAAGGCCGGTCAGAAGTGCACCTCGATCAGACGCACGCTGGTGCCCAAGGCCATGGTCGAGACCGTCATTGAGGCACTCACGGCGAGGCTGGCGAAGACGACTGTGGGGTATCCGGCCGCCGACGGCGTCCGGATGGGAGCCCTGGTCAGCCTCGAGCAGCGCGAGGAGGTCCGCAAGGCGATCCAGTCGCTGCGGGCCTCGGCCGAGATCGTCTACGGCGACCCCGACCGGGCCGGCAACCCCGACCTCATCGACGCCGACGGCGAACGGGGAGCCTTCTTGGGGCCCGTCCTGCTGCGCGCCGATGGACGCGCCACCGAGCCCCACGACGTCGAGGCCTTCGGGCCGGTGAGCACGGTCATCGGCTTCGATTCGCTCGACGACGCGGTCGCACTGGCGGCTCGCGGCAAGGGCAGCCTGGCCGGTTCGGTGGTCACCCACGACCCCGAGATCGCCCGGGCCGTGGTCCTGGGCCTCGCCCCCTGGCACGGCCGCATCCTGGTGCTCGACCGCGACGACGCGGGGGAGTCCACCGGCCACGGTGTCCCGTTGCCGACGCTCGTGCACGGCGGCCCCGGCCGAGCCGGTGGCGGCGAGGAGATGGGCGGCCTGCGCGGCGTCCTGCACCTGATGCAGCGCACCGCGCTCCAGGGCTCACCCGACATGCTCACGGCCGTGTCCGGCAGGTGGACCAAGGGTGCGGCGCGAGTCCAGGACGGAGTGCACCCGTTCCGCAAGAGCCTGGCCGACCTGCGCATCGGCGACACGATCGCCTCCGCGCCGCGGGTGGTCTCGCGCGCCGACATCGACCACTTCGCCGAGTTCACCGGCGACACCTTCTATGCCCACACCGACCCCGAGGCCGCCGCCGCCAATCCACTGTTCGGCGGGATCGTCGCGCACGGATACCTCGTCGTGTCCCTGGCCGCGGGCTTGTTCGTCGACCCCGACCCCGGACCGGTGCTGGCCAACTTCGGTGTCGACAACCTGCGCTTCCTCACGCCGGTCAAAGCCGACGACTCGATCGCGGTCACGCTGACGGTCAAGCAGATCACCCCGCGCACGACCGCCGACTACGGCGAGGTCCGCTGGGACGCGGTGGTCACCAACGCGGCCGGCGAGCCCGTGGCGACCTACGACGTGCTGACACTGGTCGCAAAGACGTGGCCGCAACCCCCGGCCACGCCCTAGCGCCACTAGCCTCGGCCCATGTCTCGCATCGACAAGCCGGCCGTCGTCGCCGGAAGCATCCGCTGTGCCTCCGGCGTCCACTTCCTCATCGACCCCCTCGGAGCCAACAGGCTGTGGGGCAACAACGAGGAGCCCGACAACACCGCGCGGCTGCTGCTGCGCTCGATGGGATACCGCGACTTCCTGATCGGCGCGATGCTGCTGCAATCAGGGTTGCGCGGCAAGGACACGCGGGGCTGGTTCCTGGCCTCGGGTGGCGCCGACGCGGCGGACTTCGTGGGTGGGCTGCCGGTGCATCACGAGATGAGCACCTCCGCCAAGGCCATCGGCCTCGGCGGCGCGGTCGTCGGCATCGGGGTGGGTCTGTGGGGCGCCACGCGACGCCGTCGCGCGTGAGGTCGCTGCCTCAGCGTCCTCGGATGCACAGCGGCGGGTGGCTGCGCCGCAGCTTCTTGATGCCGATCGTCGACATGGTCACGGTCTTCCACCGTGAGTCGAGGTAGCGCGCCTTGCCCATGCCGACATCGAGGTTGGAGACCCCGGCCTTGAACCCGTTGGTCTTGGTGAGCCAGTAGTCCGCGCCGGCCATGGCCAGGTAGCGGGCTTGGTCGCGCTCGTCCGGGCCGTTCGGGTCGTCCATGATCACCCGCGCCGAATAGAGCGTCACCATGCCGGCGATGTCCTTGGGGTCGATCTTGACTCGTCGGTGATTGGGCGAGAAGTGGAAGTTGTAGCCGTTGCCCAGGGTGGCGGAGACCGATCCGTCCTTCTCGTACCGCAGGTCGGCGTCCTTGCGTGCCTCGCCGCTGTAGTCCTCGACGTAGTTGTGGCCGAAGACGTCCTTGGAGGCATCGACGCGGCGCCAGCGGCCGGTGCGCTTGGAGAGGATCCACGCCGAGATGTCCTTGCAGGCCACGCGCACGTTGCGTGCCGGGCTGCCCTTGGCGTCCTCATAGATCTGGCCCCACACGTTGAGCGCGCGGTAGCGGCCCGGCTTGTTGCCCTTGCCGATGCGTGGGCGCTTGGCCCAGTTGTAGTTGCTGGGGACGCCGTGCAGTCGGCCCTGGTGCTTGCCGACCATGTCCTTGGCGATCAGTTTGGCGACCCGACTGCGGTCCGCGCAGCCGCCTCCTCGGCGTTCGGCGGCCAGTGCGGCTTCCAGGCCCGGGAAGTCGGATCCGAGCAGGAGCGCCGTCGGCGCGAAGCCGGTCGCGGTGCGGACCAAGGTACGTCTCGTGAGCGGCTGCATTGGCGCCACTGTAGGCATGCCCGCGCGCGTGAAGCCAAACCTCGACGAGCCCCCACGCTGGCCGGCGCAGGGGCGAGTCCGCCAGGAAACCTCGGGCTACTGGGGCCCCGGGACAGGGTGCGGTTCGGCGGCCGAGTCGGTGGCTTCCGGTTCGACCGCGGAGCCGGCGTGGGTGTCATCGGGCGGCGCCGGTGCCAGCACCTCGACAGGCAGCAACTTGCCCTTGAGCGGGATCTGCCCCCGTGAGACCAGTGCCTGGGGGCGGGTGAGCAGGTCCCGCGTGGCTGCGGTGAGCAGGAGGTCGTCACCGGTGTCGCGGGTGGCGGCCTCGACCCGGGCGGCGGTGTTGACGACGTCGCCGATGACGCTGAAGTTGAGGCGGCCTGCTCCGCCGATCGGCCCGGCCACGACCCGGCCGGAGTTCACCCCGGCTGCGACGCGCAGGCCGCTCGAGCCCAAGCCGATGGTGTCCACGATCATCCGGGCGGCATCGACGGCCCGGTCTGCGTGGTCGGGCTGGACCTCGGGGGCGCCGAAGACCGCCATCATCCCGTCGCCGATGAACTTGTCGACATGCCCGCCGAAGGCCTCGATGATCGGCACCATCTCGGTGAACAGGTCGTTCAGCGTCTGCACGACCTCGGCAGCCGGGGCCGATTCGGCGAAGGCGGTGAAGCCGCGTACGTCGACGAAGAGGATCGAGACCTCGACCTCGAAGCCCTCCTTGGGCATCTGGCCCGCCACGATCAACCGCACGATCTCTCGGTCGACGTAGGTGCCGAAGTGCTCGCGCAGGTCCTCGCGCTCCTGGAGGCCGCTGGCCATCCGGTTGAAGTCGTGCGCGAGTTCACCGAACTCGTCGCCGGAGAGGACCGGGGCGCGTGCGGTGAAGTCCTCCTCGCGAATCCTCGACAGTTGCGCCCGGACGTCGCGCAGGGGCCGGACGATGCTCTCGCTGAGCAGGCTCGCCAACTCCATCGACATCAACAACCCGACCCCCAACGAGAGGCCGACGGTCAGGGCGAGACGAGCCGAGGCGTCGTTGGTGCTGCTGTCGAGTCCGAGGCCGACCAGACCGCCGACCAGGACCGCCGAGGTGGTCGTGTAGGCCGGGACGGCCAGGAAGAGCCGTTTCGCGAGCGGCAGGCCCAGGGGCGTCATCTCGAACCGATCGGGAAGGTGCGCGGCCACCTCCTCGACGACCGGGCGCACCAGTCGCTCACCGACCGAGTAGGACAACACGGTCGCATAGAGCCCCGGGATGAGCCCGGCCAGCAGCACCGCCCCGAAACCCGGCCAGCCGAGGTTCCACAGCCAGGCCGCCGACCCGGCGGCCGGCACGATGGAGGCGAGGTTCACCCACCCCGAGGTGTGCCGGTACTGGTTGAGAGTCAGCGTCGTCGCGACCTCCCACGCAGCGACGGTCTCGCGCGGGGTCGGGTGCTCGAGTTCCTTCCACGCGGTGAGCACGGCGCGATCACCCCGACCCCGCCAACCGGCCGCCGTCACCGAGGCGATGGTGAGCGCCGCGGCGATCAGCGCGACCAGCGCGGCATCGGCGAGGGGAGGGCGATAGAAGGTGGCGATCACGCCGACCGAGACGACCGCGACGACCACCGAGACAGCGATGCCGACGCCGACCACCACCACCGGGTAGCGCGCGCCCAGTGCCGCGTACGCGCGGCGGGCGAGGCGGTCGTGGTGGTCGCGCACCCGCTCAGTGTGCCGCGCTCCAGCCGCGCATGGTGGAGATGCGCAAGGAACGGGAGTTTGGAATTAACCCCCCAGGGGGATACGGTCTGCTTCGGCATGAACACCCGCAAGCCCAGACAGGACACACTCATGACGCCCTTGCAGACGAGCGCCCCGGCTTCCGAGCAGCAGATCCCCATCGTCGATCCTCGAGACTTCGGCCTCTTGGGTCGACTTGGCGTCTGGGTCACCAGCCACGGAAGGCGCGTGGGTGCGGCATGGGCCCTGGTGATCGTGGTTCTGGGTGCGTTCGCTCCGCGCGTCGAGCACGAGCTTTCCGGCGCGGGCTGGCAGGCGGACGGGTCGGAGTCGGTCTCGGTTCGCGAACTGGCGGTCGACCACTTCGGTGGCAACGCGAGTTCGGCGATCCTGGTGGTCGTCCAAGACAAGTCGGGAGACGTGACCTCCGGTGCCGGGGCTGACGTCCTGGCCGAGGCCAGGGCGATCCTCGAGGGCGACTCGCGGGTCGGCGACGTGGTCGCACCACAACCCGGGGTGACGCTGAGCGCCGACGGTCACACCGCCGTGCTGCTGGCGGGTGCCGGTGCCGACACCAACGAGATGGTGCGCGTGGCCGATGACCTCAAGGGTGAGTTGACGGCGCTGAGCACCGAGACGGTGACCGTCAATCCCACCGGCTCATCGCTGCTGTGGTCGGACTTCAACGAGGCCAACCTGGACGCGATGCTCAAGGCCGAGATGGTCTCGTGGCCGGTGACCCTGGCGATCCTCGTGCTCGCCTTCGGCGCCCTGGTCGCCGCTGGGCTCCCGCTGATCCTGACCTTGGCCGGACTGCTCGCCTCGGCGGGGTCCCTGGTGCTGATCAACCAACTCGTGCCGGTCTCGATCTGGGCGATGAACTTCGCGATGATGTTCGCGCTGGCGCTCGGCATCGACTACGCGCTGTTCCTCGTGGTGCGCTATCGCGCCTCGCGGATGGGCACGCACTCCACCCGAGACCGGGCCATCGCCGAGACCATGGACACCGCCGGCAAGGCCGTGCTGCTGTCCGGACTCACGGTGCTGGTCTCGCTGACCGCGGTCATGCTCGTCCCGAGTCCGGCCTTCAGGTCGATGGCCGGGGGCATCATGCTCGCTGTCATCTTCGTGCTCGCCGCGACACTGACATTGCTGCCACTGGTCCTGCACCGACTCGATCACCGCATCAACAAACTCGCCCTGCCCTGGGTGCACGTCGGCGAGCACCGCTCGCCGCGCTTCGCCGCGTGGGGTGAGCGACTTTGGCGTCGTCCGGTGATCTTCGGTGCCGTGGCGTTGATCGCTCTGGTGGCGCTCGCCGCGCCGGTGGCCGGACTGCGGACCGCGATGCCCTCGATCAAGGTCCTCCCCGAGGACGCCTCGGCCCGGATCGGGTACGACCTCGTGAAGGACGCCTTCGGTCCCGGGGCGCCCGGCGCGCTCCAGGTCGTGGCGGACACCGCCGATGCCGAAGCGGTCAGCGCCACGCTGGGTGCGGACCCCGGGATCGCCGCGGCGACTCCGCCGATGCCCGCGGGCGACGGGTCGGACCTGGTCCTGATCTCCGCCGTCCCGACCGTGGATCCGTCGGACCCCACCTTGGGGGACACGCTCGATCGACTCCGCGCGGACCTGCCGGCTTCGGCCCTGGTCGGCGGGGCGGCGGCCGAGAACCTCGATCTCAAGGCCCAACTCGACGAGTCGACACCACTGGTGATCGCGGTCGTGCTGGCCCTCGGGTTCCTGCTGCTGCTGATCGCACTCCAGGCACCGTTGATCGCCCTGCTCGGGACGCTTGTCAGCCTGCTGTCGACGGCGGCAGCCTTCGGCGTGGCCAGACTCGTGTTCCAAGAGGGCTGGGGGACCGACCTGTTGGGGTTCGAGGCTCAGGGATTCCTCGATGCGTGGGCCCCGGTCTTCTTCTTCGCGATGATCTTCGCGATCGCCATGGACTACACCGTGTTCTTGTTGGCCTCGGCCAAGGAGCACTACGAGCGGTCGGGTGATCCGCACGAAGCCATGGTCGGCGCGGTGGCTCACTCCGGTCGAGTGATCTTCGCCGCCGGAGCGGTCATGGTCGCGGTGTTCTTCACCTTCGCCCTCGCCGGGCCGTTGCCGCCCAAGGAGATGGGCATCGTCTTGGGCACCGCGGTCCTGCTCGACGCGTTCCTCGTCCGCCTCGTGCTGCTCCCCGTGCTGCTTCGCCTGACCGGCAACGCGGCGTGGTGGGTCCCGTCGTGGCTGAGTCGGATCCTGCCGAACATCCACTTCTCCCACGGCTGAGGGCAGGGGTGCGACATGCTGGCGGCATGACTCGACTCGAAGGTTGGCCGGGTGTCAACGACACGCGACTCAAGGTCGGCAAACGATCCGTGCGGGTCCTGCGCGCCGGCAAGCCCGGTGGCGAGCCACAGATTCTGGTCCATGGGCTGGCAGGCTTCTCCTCCACGTGGGTGGAGGTGATCGAGGGCCTGGCGGCTCATGGTCCGGTCGTGGCGCCGGACCTCCCGGGATTCGGCAGGACCCCACTGTTGCCTGGTGAACGCATCTCGGTGGGCGGGTACGCCAAGTTCGTGCTCCAACTCGCCGACTCGCTGGGGTGGGACCGGTTCACGCTGCACGGCAACTCCATGGGCGGCCTGATCGCGACCATGCTGGCCGCGCGTCACCCCGAACGTGTGCGCCGACTGGTGCTGGTCTCCCCGGCGCTGCCCCCGCGCTCGCCGGTCGGGTTCTTGATGCCCTCACGCACGACCGTGGACGCGATGGTGCCGATCGCGATGACCTCGTTGGGTGCCGCGGCACTGGGTGTGGCGGGTCGTGATGCCGAGGATCTCGGCACCAGACGCGACCGGCGGCTGCTGCAACTGATCTATCCCGACCCGGATGCGGTGAACCCGATGGTCCTCGACCTGCTGGCGGCAGACATGAGCGATGAGGTGATGACGCCGAGCCAACGTCGCCAGCACGTGCTCGCCGCCACGCGTTCGATCGCCAAACTCTGGACCAACCCGCGTCACGCGTGGCGTGCCGTCGACCAGATCATCTCGCCGACGCTGCTGCTCGGCGGCACCCGGGACGCGCTGATCCCGGCGAGGGTGCTGCGCTCGGTCCTTGCGCGTCGGCGCGACTGGGAGGGTCACGTGCTCGAGGATCGCCGGCATGCGCTGATGCTCGAGGACCCCGAGACCTACCTCGATCTCGTGGCCACCTGGCAAGCCAGATCGGCCGACGCCGCCTAGTCGATCCGGGTCGGCTCAGCGCCGGCGGAACTTCACCATCGCGGCGCCGTAGCGCCCCAGTTGGCGAGCCTTGACCGGAGCCGGCGCATGGTCGCCGCGAAGCAGCGCGTCGGTGCCTCCGTCGGCGAACACGACA
>JBFIDC010000052.1:0-13931 GCA_041581495.1 Nocardioides sp.
GAGGATCTGCAGCACGTGGGCGGGGTCGGCGGGGGCGCCGATGGTGGCCACCGCCTCCACGCTCGGCTGGCTCGCGGCGACGCTGAGCACCGCGGCGCCGCCGAGCGAGTGCCCCACTAGGAGCGAGGGTGGGGCGATCGTCTCGCCCAGATAGTCCGCGGCCGCCCGCAGATCGGCCAGATCGGCGCTGAACGACGACTCCGCGAAGTCGCCCTCGCTGTGCCCGAGCCCGGCGAAGTCGAAGGACAGCACCGCGAACCCCGCGGCGGTCAGCGCCTGGGTCAGCTGGCGTTCGACCCGCAGGTCCTTTCCACAGGTGAAGCAGTGCGCGAACAGCGCCGTGGCCCGCACGGGACCATCTGGCCGTTCGAGTCGTGCCGCGAGGTCATGGTCGCGTGCGCCGGTGAAGGTGCAGGTGCTCGAAGTTCCCACGCCCCCGACGCTAGCCCCCTTCACCTGGGCAAGCGGTCAGATCGGGCCTCGACCAGTGCCGCGGGAGCGGTCAGGCGCCACGCTTCGAAGCTGAGTTCGGCCAGTTCGTCGCGCTCGAGCCCACCGAGATGGACCACCACCCACCCGAAGGCGCCGGTGGTGAACTGGACCTCGAACACCTCTGGACGCTCGGCGACCAGCGCCAACTGCTCGGCGATGGTCTGCTTGAGCCCGACGGTGCGGGTGGCCTCCCACAGATAGCCGAAGGTGTGACCGGCCACCTGGAAGCGGCTGTAGTGGCCATGCTCGGTGCGGGTGACCTCGTCGAGTTGGTCCACCAGGTCAACGAGGTCCTCGATCTCGCACGGCATGGCCGCAGGCTAGTCGCGACCACCCGCGATAACCGATGGGCACGGAGGTCGTTGATCGGACAACGAGGCGTGGGCTGAGACATGAGCGGGGATATGAGACGACTGATCGCGAGCACGGTGGTGCTCGGCGGGCTTGTGCTGGGTGCGCTGGGGTCGCCGGTCCTGGCTGACGAGGCAACCCAGGCTGCGAGGACCGCCAAGGCCGCTGATGGCGCGAGCAACGCCATGGGCAAGCCCGGAAAGCACACGATGCGCCACCGCGGCACGTTCCTGACCGACGACCGGGGCCGGGTCGTGACGATCCATGGAGTCAACGCGGTCTACAAGCACCACCCCTACGTGCCACCGGCCAACGACGCGGGCTTCACCAAGCGGGACGCGAAGTTCCTCAAGCGGCACGGTTTCAACGCCGTCCGCCTCGGGGTCCTCTTCTCCGGAGTGATGCCGACCGAGGGCGTCATCGACTACGGCTACCTCAAGCGGATCGACCGGATCGTCAAGGTCCTGGCCAAGCAGAAGATCTGGGTGCTCCTGGACTTCCACCAGGACGCCTTCAACGAGAAGTTCGACGGCGAGGGCTTCCCCGACTGGGCGGTCCACGACGACGGTTTGCCCTTCGTCGGCACCGGCAACTTCTTCCTCGACGGTCAAACGCCCGCGGTCCAGCGCAACTACGACCACCTGTGGGCCAACGACTTCAACCTCTGGGACCGCTACGCGCAGGCCTGGGTCGCAGTGGCCAAGAAGTGGCGCGACCAGCCCTACCTGATGGGCTACGACCTGATCAACGAGCCCAACGCCGGCACCCAGATGAGCACGTGCGCCAACCCGGCAGGCTGCCCGAGGTTCGACGCCACACTCCAGGCGTTCTATGAGCACGTGCGCCAGGCGATCCGCACCGTTGATCCGACCTCGATGGTCTGGTACGAGCCGCAGTACCTCTTCAACGCGATCTCGGCGTCCAACTTCACCAAGGTCGAGGATCTCAACGTCGGCTTCTCCTGGCACAACTACGCCTGCCTCCCGGCGTTCTATGACGGCGGCCTCATCCCGGGCGACCCGGACTGTCAGGTCAACCAGCCCCGGGTGATGGACAACGCGGACGCGCAGGCCACCGCCATGGGTGCCGGAAGCCTGCTCACCGAGTTCAGCGCCAACGACGATCTCGAGGACATCGCGCGACTGACGAAGTACGCCGATGACCACCTGGTGGGCTGGATGTACTGGGCCTACAAGTTGTGGAACGACCCCACGGGCAATCCGGCCGAAGGCTTGTTCGCCGATGACTCGAAGCTCACCTCGGTCAAGCGGGACAAACTCAACACCCTCGTGCGCCCCTACGCGCAGGCGACGGCGGGGCGCCCTCTGTCGATGACCTGGGACCCCGAATCCCGGACCATGACCTACACCTATCGACCCCACCGTCGCTTCGGGCTCACCGATGTCTTCGTGCCGCGACTGACCTACCCGAACTGGGCCTACACCATCCGGGTTTCAGGAGGCGAGATCCGCCGCGTCTGGGGTCGGCAGCACGTCATGATCCGAGCCAAGAAGGGCGCCACCAAGGTGGCGGTGACGATCACCCCGAAGCGCTAGCCGGCGAGCCGCGCCCGGAGACCCTGCTCCGCGGCGCGCATCACCGCGGCGTGATTGAGGCGCAGGATCCAGCGGGGCGCGAGGTTCATGAACCACTTGGGCGTGGTGACCTCCTGCTCATAGATCAGGTCCTCGGCCAGCGTGAAGCGACTCCAGCCCCGCAGGTCGCCGTCGATGGCCACCTCGAGCACGCCGGCATCGGGGTCCTCGCGCACCGAGGTCAACACCAGGTCCAGGGTCAGCGGCAGCACCGACCTGACCAGCACCAATCCTCGCTGCTCGTCGAGCCTGCCGACCGCCCGGACGCCGGGCCACCATTCCGGGTAGCGCTCGACGTCGGCCAGCACCGCATAGACCTCGTGCCGGGGCCCGGGCAGGGGCCACCGACTCTCGAAGCGCCACGTGCGCGCCATCACCATCCCGCTTTCGCTAGCGTGCTGCCTCTAACCGAGGAGAAGCCCATGAAAACAGTCCGCCGCCTGTTCGCCGTTCTCGCCACCCTGCTGCTCCTCACCTCCGGATGCGGTGGCGACGCGGACAACTCGGCCGAATCGCTCAAGGATCAGGCCGAGCAACTCAGCGACAAGGCATCTGACGAGGTGGACCTGGGCGACCTCGAAGACCTCGCGGGCGCCGCGAACCTCCTCTCGGACCAGTGCGAGTTCTTGTTCACCCTGGCCACCGCACCGGGCTTGGTTGCCGCCGGCCAGATGGACATCGCCACCTTGGAGGGCATCGACGCGCCCGATGAGATCGCCGAGGACGTCAAGGTCTATGTCGCGGCCCTCTCGATCTATGTCAAGGACCCGGCCAACAACGCCGCCGCGCTGAGCGGCGAGGACTTCACCGAGGCAGCCGAGCGAATCGGCGACTACGCCGAAGCGAACTGCCAGGAGTTCACCGGCTGACAAGCCCCTGGAGACCCGCCCCTCTTGTGCAATGCGTTAGTCACCACTAACGTATTGATGTGACCGACCCCTTCACTGCTGCCGCGGAGCCCACCCGGCGCCGCATCCTGCAGTTGCTGGGGTCCCGACCGATGACCGTCAGCGAGATCGCCGACGAGTTCCCGGTCACCCGTTCGGCGATCTCTCAGCACCTGCTGGTGCTCGCCGACGCCGAGTTGGTCGAAGCCAAGAAGGTCGGCCGCCAACGCATCTATCGAGTCCTGCCCAGCGGCCTGCGCAAGCTGCAAGCCGAGATCGACCGGTTCTGGACCGACGAGCTGGACCAGCTCGTCGCCGACGCACACGCACTGAGGAGCACTCCATGAGCTACACCAAGACGGCCCGACTGCCCGTCACCCCCGAAGAAGCCTTCGCCCTGATCACCGACCCCGAGCGATTGCGACGCTGGCAGACCGTGACCGCCGCCGTCGATCTGCGCGCTGGCGGCACGTTCCGCTGGACCGTGACCCCGGGCCACATCGCCGCGGGCACCGTCAAGGAGGTCGTGCCCGGCGAGCGCGTCGTGTTCGGTTGGGGTTGGGACGGTGACGAGGGCCTGCCCCCGGGCGCCTCCACCGTCACGATCACCATCGAACCCGCCGAGGGCGGATCGCTGGTCACCCTCGAGCACGAGGGGCTCACCGATCAGCAGGCCACGGCTCACGCCGAGGGCTGGAACCACTTCTTCGAGCGCCTCGAGAGGCTCGCCGCCACCGGCGACGCCGGCCCCGACGAGTGGGCCTGGGCCCCGGAGAACCTGACCCCGGTGGTGGCGGCCGAGGCCGCACTCGCGGTGATCCAGCCGGTGCTGCGCAACCTGACCCCCCAGGACCAGCCCAAGGCGACCCCGTGCGCGGACTTCACCTGCCACGACCTGGCCGAACACCTGATGGGCTCGTTGGGCTCGCTGGGCAGCATGGCGGGCGCCACGGTGACCAACCCCGAGCAGGGGTCGCTGGAGAACCGGATCTCGGTGATGGCCGATCAGGCGATCACCGCCTGGCGCGGGGTCGACATGACCGGAACGGTCGCCGGCCCCGGCGGTCACGAGATGCCGGCGGAGTTCGCGGCCGGCATCTTGCCGATCGAGATCCTGCTGCACGGCTGGGACCTCGCTCAGGCCACCGGCCAGAGGTTGCACGTCTCCGACGAGGTCGTCGCCTACGTCGCCTCGCTCGCCGAGTCCGTCGTCCCCGGCGGCCGCGGCAGGGCCTTCGCCGAGGAGGTGTCCGCCCCCACGGACGCCTCACCGATCGACCGCCTGGCGGCCTTCGCCGGCCGCACCCCCGTCGCCGTCTGAGGCGGCGGACGCACCAACTCGACCCAACCACGAAGGAGCACCACGTCATGAGCAAGTTCGTCTTCATCTACCACGCACCGATGACTCCGGCCGAGGCAACGCCTCCCAGCCCCGAAGAGATGGAAGCCGTGATGGGCCAGTGGATGGCCTGGGCCGGCAAGGTCGGCGAGAACATGGTCGACTTCGGCACCCCACTGGCCGGCGGCGTCCGGGTCACCAGCGACGGCACCTCACCCAGCGCCCGAGAGGTCTCCGGCTACAGCATCATCGAGGCAGCCGACCTCGAGGCCGCCCTCGAACTCGCCAAGGACCACCCGCACCTGAACATGCCCGGTGGCTGCGAGATCGAGGTGCACGAGGCGCAGGCCATCCCCGGCATGTAGTCAGCCGGTCGACTGGCCGGTCGACTGGTCGGTCGACTGGCCGGCCAGCCACTCCACGACCACGGTCGCCAACTCCTCACCACGATCCTCTTGGAGGAAGTGCCCGGCGCCCTCGATGGTCACGTGTGGCTGGCCGGCCGCGCCCGGGATGCGTTCTGCGAAGCGGACAGCCCACGGGGCGGTGATCGGGTCGCCGTCGGAGTAGGCGTTGAGCCACGGCTTGGTCCACTGCTCCAACCGCTCCCACGCCGCGAGGTTGGCGGGCACCGCTGGATTGCCGGTGCTGATCGGGACCAGCGGCGTGAACGCTCGGGCGCCGGCCTGGAAGGTCTGGTCGGGGAACGGCGCGTCGTAGGCCGCGACCACCTCGTCGGGCACCGGCCGCGCGTTGGCGCCCCGCACGATCAGCCCGACCGGATAGACCGGTGAGGTCTTCGTGAACTCGAGGTAGGCGTCGAAGGCCTCGCCCAACGCGTCCTCGCCGGTGAGCAGGATCGTGTTGGCGGCGACGACCGCGGCGAAGCGGTCCGGGTGCTCGGCGACCAACCGGATCCCGATCGCGCCACCCCAGTCCTGCCCGACCAGGGTGACCTCACGCAGGTCGAGTCGGTCGAAGAGCAGTTCGCGCACCCACTCGACGTGCGCCGCATAGGTGTAGTCCTCGATCGCGGTGGGCTTGTCGCTGCGCCCGAACCCGATCAGGTCGGGGGCGATCGCACGGTAGCCCGCGGCCGCGAAGATCGGCAGCATCCGGCGATACAGATAGCTCCACGACGGGTTGCCGTGCAGGCACACGATCACCGGCCCATCCGCCGGGCCCGCTTCGTGCCAGGCCATCCGCAGGCCGGGCGCGACGTCGGCGTACGACGGCTCGAAGGGCCAGTCGGGCAGGTCGGTGAAGCACTCGTCCGGCGTGCGCACGAAGTCCATGCGCACATGCTGCCTCAGCAGCACTCCAGATCGAGGCTGCCGGACTCAGCGCCAGCCGAGCCCCGGCGCCACGTGGGTGAGGATGCTCTCCAACACCTGGGCGTTGTAGTCGACCCCGAGTTGGTTGGGGATCGTGAGCAGCAGCGTGTCGGCGGCCGCGATCGCCTCGTCCTCGGCGAGGTCCTTGATCAGTTGGTCGGGCTCACCCACATACGACTTGCCGAAGCGCGCCAGTCCCCCGTCGATGTGTCCGACCTGGTCCTGGCTGCGGGTGTCGTGGCCGAAGTAGGCGCGGTCCATGTCGGTGACCAACGGGAAGATGCTGCGGCTCACGCTCACCCGAGGCTCGCGTTCGTGGCCGGCCGCCGCCCAGGCGTCGCGGAACATCTGGATCTGCTCGGCCTGGAGTTGGTGGAACGGCACGCCGGTGTCCTCGGTGAGCAGCGTCGAGCTCATCAGGTTGAGCCCCTGCTCGGCGGTCCAGACGGCGGTCTTGCGGGTGCCGGCGCCCCACCAGATCCGCTCACGCAGACCGGGTGAATGCGGCTCGATGGGCAGCAGGCCGGGCGGGTTGGGGAACATCGGTCGCGGGTTCGGCTCGGCGAATCCCTTGCCCTGGATCACCTCGAGGAACGCGCGCGCGTGCTCGCGGGCCATCTCGGCGTGGTCGTTGTCGGGGCCCGGGTCGAAGCCGAAGTACCGGTAGCCGTCGATGACCTGCTCGGGTGAACCCCGGCTGATGCCGAGCTGCAGCCGTCCACCGGCGATCAGGTCGGCCGCCCCCGCGTCCTCAGCCATGTAGAGCGGGTTCTCATAACGCATGTCGATCACACCGGTGCCGAGTTCGATCCGGCTGGTCTTCGCACCCGCGGCGGCCAGCAGCGGGAACGGCGAGGCCAGCTGCCGGGCGAAGTGGTGGACTCGGAAGTAGGCGCCATCCACACCGATCTCTTCGGCGGCGACGGCCAGGTCGATCGACTGCAGGAGCACGTCGGAGGCCGACCGTGCCTGCGAGTGCGCAGACGGCGTCCAGTGGCCGAAGGAGAGGAATCCGATTCTCTTCACGATTCAACCAACAGGGCGCGCGCCGAAAACCTTCCCGCTGCCCGTAGCCGCCTCTGCTCGGCATCGTTATGCACTCAGCCGTATACGAGGAGTGGTGCATGTCACATCGCGGGAGTTCGCTGGCCATCCGGGCCACGCTGGTCAGCCTGTTCGTCCTCCTGGGCCTGATCGCCGTGCCCACCATGGCATCGGCTCACGTCGAGCGGCCCTCCTACTGGCCGGACCCCAAGGCCGACTGCACCGTGAAGCCCTGCGCGGGCGGCAAGGTGCCCAAGGCCCGCTCGCTGCGGTCCGCGCTCGATGAGTCTCGCCGCGGCGAGACGCGGGTGGTGTGCAAGCGCGACTCGCTCAAGCGGGTGAAGGCGTCGGTGCAGCGTGCCCGCAAGCACGGGTACGACATCCGGCCGACCGACCACCGAACCCTGAGCGCCAAGAAGGCCCGCGCTCTGCTCCAGATCAACAAGCGCCTGTTCAAGCGCTGCGGCTACCGCTACATCCAGGAGGCGGTGACCGCCTCGGGCAACAACGACCGCGTCGTGGTGATGCCGGGGCTGTATCGCGAGCGCAAGTCCCGTAGCCAACCGACCTATGACAAGTCGTGCCAGAAGTACCTGACCCCCTCCGACAGCGGCGACCCGGGGGCGCTCTCGCACGACTACCAGATCCACTGCCCCAACGACGCCAACCTGGTGGCCGTGATCGGGCGCGGCCCCGACACGGGCCCGGTCCCGGCGCCGCGCGATGATCGCCACGGCATCCCCAACGTGGGCAGCTGCATCCGCTGCAACCTGCAGCTCGAGGGTTCCGGCGTCAGCGCCGACGACGTCATCATCGAGGCCGGCAACGCCGCCAAGGGCAACGGCGGCCCGTCCGCGGCAGGGCACAAGAAGGACGTCGGCATCTTCGTCGACCGCGCCGACGGGTTCGTGTTGCGCAACGTGAACGTCCGACACGCGCGTGAGCACGACATCTATGTCATCGAGACCGACGGCTACCTGCTCGACCGGTTCAAGGCCTACTACGCCGGTGGCTACGGCGTGCTCACCTTCGTCGGCGACCACGGCGTGGTGCAGAACTGCGACGTCGCCGGCCATGGCGACTCCGGGCTCTACCCCGGATCGGGCGCGGACAGCACCACCGACAAGCGCTACAAGCGCTTCTACCCGAAGCCCCGGTTCAGCCAGGTCTTCCGCAAGTGCGACAGCCACCACAACACCGGCGGGTTCTCGGGGACCAACAGCCACGGAACGTTGATCACCAAGAACAACTTCTATGACAACGCCCTCGGCTACACCACCGACGTGTTCACCGCGCCGGGTCACCCGGGGTTCCCGCAGGACGGCAACGTCATCGCGGACAACAACTTCTATGACAACAACTTCAACCCCTACCAACCCGGTTCCGACGTCGACCCGTTCATCCCGGCGCCGGTCGGGACCGGTCTGTGGCTGGCCGGCGGCAACGCCAACCAGGTGGTCAACAACCGCTTCTATGACAACTGGCGCCGCGGCGTGATGCTCTTCGCCGTCCCCGACGCCACGGTCTGTGGGCCGCCCCCGGTGGGCAGTTCGACCCCGGTGCCGGGTTGCGACCCCGCAGCGGTCTCGACCTCCTTCGACAACCGGTTCCACGGCAACACGATGGGCGTCTCGCCCTCGGGCAAGGTGCAACCCAACGGCCTCGACTTCTGGTGGGACAGCTTCCCGGGCAACACCGGCAACTGCTGGTGGGACAACACCGCCGCCCCGGGTGCGTCGGTGACGACGTCCCCTCTGTTCCTCCCGAACTGCTCCAACGGCACCCAGCCCGGCAGCAGCATCGGTGTCGGCGACGTGGTGAACGAGGGCGAACTGGTGGCCTGTCTGGCCGGCTTCGAGATCTCGGGCTACCCCGACGGCAACGAGGACACCTGCTCCTGGACCACCACCCCGACCAAGCCGAGCAGCGCCCGCACCGGGACCGACAAGGCCATGGCCGGAGGTCAGGCGGCCGAACTCGAGGCCGTCTGCGCCAACGGGCTCTCGCCGCGACTGTGTCGGGCATTCCCGAGTCTGGCCCTGCTGCTGTCGCTGAAGTTGCCGCCGGCGGTCACCGAACCCACCACGACCGCGGTCAAGCCGGTGGCCAGCACCGGGACCCTGAGCAGCTTCACGTGCAGTTGGTGGCGCCAGGCCGACGCCGCGCAACGACTCGGCATGGTCCAGCGGATCCGACACTTCGCCACGATGCCGATCGACGGCCCGACGCCCTACGGCTTCGGGGCCGGCATGCCCGATGCGCGGGCGACCAAGCTGTTCAACAGCCGCTGCAGCACGGCGTACGCCGGTTCGTTCGCGCTCTACAAGTTGTACGGCGCCGCGGCGGCGTTCTCGGCGGTCGGCCAGTAGCCGTCCTCAGGCGCCGGGTCTGACCCGGCGCCCGGCCACCCGGATCACCACGACGAGCAGCAGGGCCAGAACGAGCCCGGTCAGCAGCAGTGTCGGGCCGCCCGCGCGGTCGGCGTTGGCCTCCCCGGCCCTGGTTCCATCGGCACTGGTTCCCTCGGCACTGGTTCCCTCGGCGCCGGACGGGTCATCCCCGGCCGCGTCCTCAAGACCAAGGTCCGGCAGCGGGCCGGCCGGGTTCCCGGTGGCGACACCGGCGGGGTCGACCACGAACTCGAAGCTGCCGCTGATCGTGTGCATGTCGTCGGCGATCACATGCACCGAGGCCGTATAGATGCCGGGGGCACCGGAGACCGCCAACTCCTGGGTCACGAACCTGCCCAGCAGGACCGGTTCACCCTCGACGATCGAGGCTCCGTCGGGACCCACGACCGCAACCCGCACGTCGGGCAGGAGATCTCCGTTGAACGCCACGGTCACGCGATCGGGCGCCGAGAGGACCACCTCCCCCGCCGCCGGCCAACTCGCCACGGCGCGGGTGTGTGCGTGCGCCGGCAGGGCCGGCCACGCGACGAGGAGCGTCGCGAGGACAGCCCCGAGGAGCACCTTCGACGCCGAGCGCCACGGGTCACTGCGGCGGCCGAGAGTCATGGTCAGCGATTGTGGCGGTATCGATGCCGAGAATCCATCCAGCGGGACGGCCCGGCGCCGTGTCGTTCAGGTCGGCTCGGCGCCCAGCACCTCGCGGGTCTGACGGGCGATCTCGGCCTCTTCGTTCGCAGCGATCACCACGGTGCGGGCGACCGCGCCGACGGCACTGATGTCCGCGTCGCCCGACGGCGCGGCGTTGAGGGTCGGTTCGAGGGCGACACCGAGGAAGCCGAGCCGGTCCGCGGCTGCGGCCCGCAGGTCCGGGGAGTGCTCCCCCATCCCGCCGGTGAACACCAGCAGGTCGAGCCCTCCGGCCGCGACCGCCATTGCGCCCACCTCACACACGAGCCGGTGGATGAAGACGCCGAAGGCCAGCACTGCGTCCGGCTGTCCCGAAGCACGGGCGGTGAGAACGTCGCGCAGATCGCCCGAGGTGCCCGAGAGGCCCTTGAGTCCGGACTCGAACTCCAACGCCGCGTTGAGGGTCTTCACATCGAGACCTCCGTGCATCAGCAGCCAGGTCAGCAGGCCGGGGTCGACCGAGCCGGACCGGGTCCGCATCACCAGGCCCTCCAGCGGCGTGAACCCCATGGTGGTGTCGACCGAGCGGCCCTCACGCACCGCACACAACGACGCCCCTGCGCCCAGGTGGGCGGACACGACGCGCACCTGCTCCAGTGGGCGGCCGACGAGTTGCGCCGCGCGACGGACGGCGTGGGCATGTGAGAGGCCGTGAAAGCCGTAGCGGCGCAGGCCGAAGCGCTGGTTCCACTCCCGGGGCAGCGCATAGGTCGCCGCGGCGGCCGGCAACCCGGCGTGGAAGGAGGTGTCGAAGCTCGCCACCGCCGGCACCCCGGGCAGCAGTTCGTCGGTCGCCTCGATGGCCGCCACCGAGCGGGGGTTGTGCAGCGGCGCCAGGTCGGTGATCGAGTCCAGGTAGGCCACCACGTCCGCATCGATCCGGGTGGCTGCGGTGAAGCGGGGCCCCCCGTGCACCACGCGGTGACCGATCGCCTCGACCGCACCGACACCGTCGAGGAACTCGACCAGAGGCTCGAGGTGACCGGCACCCTCCCAGCGTTCGACCAGCGTCGCGGCCACCGTCTGCTCGCCGTGGAGCACGCTCAGCTTCAGGCTGCTCGAGCCGGGGTTGACCACCAGGGTGCGCATCAGGGGCATCGTGGCACCTCACGTTCCCCGGGACCACCGCCACTCGCGGACCTCGGGCAGGTCTTCTCCGTGCTCGCGCACATAGGCGTGGTGCTCGATCAGTTTGTCGCGCAGCCATTCGCGCGCTTGGCCGGCGTGCGCCGCAAGCCCCGGCACCCGGTCGATGACGTCGATGGCCAGGTTGTAGCGGTCGATCTGGTTGACCACGGTCATGTCGAAGGGGGTGGTCGTGGTGCCCTCCTCCTTGTAGCCGCGCACGTGCAGGTTGTCGTGGTTGTGGCGGCGATAGGTCAGGCGGTGAATCAGCCAGGGGTAGCCGTGGTAGGCGAAGATGACCGGCTTGTCGGTGGTGAACACCGCGTCGAAGTCGGCGTCGCTGAGGCCGTGCGGGTGTTCGCGGTCATCGGTCAACCGCATCAGGTCCACGACGTTGACCACGCGGATCTTGAGGTCGGGCAGGAAGCCGCGGAGGACGTCGACGGCGGCCAGCGTCTCCATGGTCGGAACGTCTCCGCAGCAGGCCATCACCACGTCGGGCTCCTCGTTGCCGTCGGTGCTGGCCCACTCCCAGATCCCGACGCCCTTGGTGCAGTGGGCGATCGCCTGGTCCATGGTGAGGTACTGCGGCGCAGGCTGTTTGCCGGCCACGATCACGTTGACGTACTGCCGGCTGCGCAGGCAGTGGTCCCCGACCGAGAGCAGGGTGTTGGCGTCCGGCGGGAAGTAGACCCGGACCACGTCTGCCTTCTTGTTGATCACGTGGTCGACGAACCCGGGGTCCTGGTGGGAGAAGCCGTTGTGGTCCTGGCGCCACACGTGGCTGGTGAGCAGGTAGTTCAGGCTCGCGATCGGGCGGCGCCAACCGATGTGGTTGGTGGTGTAGAGCCACTTGGCGTGCTGGTTGAACATCGAGTCGATGATGTGGATGAACGCCTCGTAGCAGGAGAAGAACCCGTGCCGCCCGGTGAGGAGGTAGCCCTCCAGCCAGCCCTGGCAGGTGTGCTCGGAGAGGATCTCCATCACTCGACCCTCGGGCGCCAGGTGGTCGTCGCTGGGCAGGATCTCGGCGTTCCACGCTCGTTCGGTCACCGACAGGACGTCGCCGAACCGGTTGGAGTTGTTCTCGTCGGGTGAGAAGACCCGGAACCGGTCGTCGTTGGCGGCCATCACGTCGCGGAGGAACCCGCCCAGGACGCGCGTCGCCTCGACGTCGTCGGCGCCGGGGGTCGTGACCTCGACGGCGTGGTCACGGAAGTCGGGCAGTCGCAGCGCCCGCAGCAGCAGGCCACCGTTGGCGTGCGGGGTTGCGCTCATCCGCTGGTCGCCGTGGGGTGCCAGGTCGGCCAGTTCAGGGAGCAGTGCGCCCTCGGTGTCGAAGAGTTCTTCGGGTCGATACCTGCGCAACCACTGCTCGAGCACGGCGGTGTGCGCCGGGTTGGTCCGGGCGTCGGCGAACGGCACCTGGTGGGAGCGCCAGTTGCCTTCGACCGGGTTGCCGTCGACCTCCTTGGGGCCGGTCCACCCCTTGGGGGTGCGCAGCACGATCATCGGCCACGCGGGTCGACTCGGGTCGTCGTTGCTGCGTGCGTTCTCCTGGATGTCGCGGATCCGGTCCAGGCACTGCTCGAGGGTCGCCGCGAACAGTTGGTGCATGGTGGCCGGGTCGTCACCGGTGACGAGGAACGGCTCGTAGCCGTAGCCGCGCATCAGCGAGACCAACTCATCCTCGGGGATCCGGGCGAGCACGGTGGGGTTGGCGATCTTGTAGCCGTTGAGGTGCAGGATCGGCAGCACCGCACCGTCACGGCGCGGGTCCAGGAACTTGTTGGAGTGCCAACTGGTCGCCAGCGGACCGGTCTCGGCCTCGCCGTCGCCGACCACCGCGGCCACGATCAGGTCGGGGTTGTCGAACGCGGCGCCGTACGCGTGCGCGAGCGCGTAGCCGAGCTCTCCGCCCTCGTGGATGGAGCCGGGAGTCTCCGCCGCCGTGTGGCTCGGGATCCCGCCGGGGAACGAGAACTGCCGGAACAGCCGCTTCATCCCCTCCTCGTCCTGCGAGACGGCCGGGTAGAGCTCACTGTAGGTGCCTTCGAGGTAGGTGCTCGCGACGACCGCCGGCGCCCCGTGCCCGGGCCCGGTGAGGTAGATCATGTCGAGCTGGTGCGCCCCGATCACCCGGTTGAGGTGGACGTAGATGAAGCCCAGTCCTGGCGAGCTCCCCCAGTGGCCGAGCAGTCGCCTCTTCACGTGCTCGGCCCGGAGCGGCTCCTTGAGCAGCGGGTTGTCGAGTAGGTAGATCTGCCCGACCGACAGGTAGTTCGTCGCGCGCCAGGACGCGTCGATGAGCGCCAGTTCCTTCGTCGACAGCGTCTTCCCCATCCCGTCCTCCCAGGGATCGTCCGAATGGGCACCCGATCCCGCGGCCCTCGCTCCCAAGGTATCGCAGCGCGAGCGCCCGCTCCTCCCCTCGGGTCGACGGCGTCGCGGCCACGTGCGCGGTCGCCGCCCCGCCCCCCGACAGCGTTCAGTAGCGCAGCACCGCCGCGACCGGCGCGGCGTCCGGCATCTCCGCCGGCTTCACGGCGAACACCGTCCCGCCGTTCAGGATGGTCCGGACCGCCGCGAGGTTCAGCAGATCCTCGTCCCCGGGCCGCGGCTCGTCGCGCGTCTCCGCGACCCCGCGCTCGGGGTCGAAGCGCCCC
>JBFIDC010000053.1:0-13789 GCA_041581495.1 Nocardioides sp.
CGGCTCGAAGAGCCCGACGTTGGGCACCGGAACCTCGGTCTGCTCCCCCACGATCCGCATCGCGTCGTACTGGTCGCGAAGGGCGTAGTTGGTGAACACCGGGAACTCGTCGGCACGCGGCGCCACCCGGGCGACGTACTCGCCCTTGCGCTGCTCGCCACCCTCGGTCCAGGTGGCGTCGAAGACGAGGGTCTCCGAACTCATCCCGTTGGAGTCGATGCCGCTGTGCAGCGTGACCTTGGGATCGGCCCCCTCGGGCAGTTCGCCGGCTAGCCAGGTCTCGAGCAGGCCCGGCACGGTGGCCGGATCACGCGCGGTGCGCTGGAGTTTGAGGTCGGCAGGCGGTGGCCCCTGGGTCACGAACCCTCCAAAGAGTCGTAGCTGAGTCGATGTGACGTGAGTCTCGACTTGACACCTGTCAGCATTGTTGGAACGTGTTCTAGTTGTCAATCTCTGGGGCTATTCAAGAAAGCGTTCGACGTAGGGCGCGAACTGCGCGCGCAGGGCTTGTTCGTCCAGCCCGAACATCTCCGGACTGGTCGCGACCCGGCCCAGTCGGCCGCGTTGATGCCCCGCGAGGTAGTCGGCCATCGCCGCGCTCGCCTCGGCGGTGAGCTCCTCACCGGCCAACTCATAGACCTGGGCGGCCACGGCCAGGTCGTCGGCCATGAACTCGTCGAATCGGACGTCGATGGAACGCTCGGCGGGGATCGCGTCCCGGTCGCGGAGCAGGGACTGCAGCATCACATCGAGCCGCTCGACCCAGTAGTCGGCGATGGCCCGGACCTCGACCGGTGATCGATGCATCCGGGCGGAGTAGCACAGCATCATCACCATCGAGAGCGTGACCGGCACCGGGTCGCGGTGGGTGACCACGACGGTGAGCCCTGGGAACACGCTCTCCAGGACCGGGAGTTGCTCGAGATGCTGCGGCGACTTCAGCAGCCAGCGGCGACCGCCACGCAGGTGCTGGAGTGCTTGAAGTTGGAGGCGCAGGTGTTCGTAGTGCGGCGTCTGGTCGTGCTGGAGGTAGTGGTCACGCCAGGCCGGCACGTGGCCGACGGTCTCCATCAGCATCGAGGAGAAGTCGTTGGCCAGCAGTTGGATCTCTTCGTGTACGTGCTCGGTGGTCATCTCGTGCATGAGCTTGAACTCGGGCATCGCGGCGTTCATGAAGTCCACGGCCATGTCGGTGCGGGCCAGCCGGGGGTCGGGATCCTCGCCGACCTCGCTCGCCAGCGGGAACGGTTCGAGGCTCTCCCAGTAGCGCAGCACTCGGAACGTCGGGCCCGCGGCGAGGAGGTTGTGCAGGTGGGTGGTCCCGGTGCGGGGCAGACCGGCGATCACCACCGGGGGCACCAGTTCGATGTCGCGGATCTCGGGGTGGCGAGTGACCAGATCGGTGAGCAGCAACCGGTTCTTGAGGCCCTGCAGGATCTGCATGTGGAAGTTGAGGATGCCCGGCCCGTGCATCCCGTCGATGTCCTTGAGCGCTGCGACGAAGATCTCGAGCCGCTCGCGGTAGTCCTCGGGCCCGAAGTCGTCCAGCCCGGTCTCGGCCCTCGCCTTGTCGTGGAGCACCCCGATGTCCAGCGGCGCATCAGCGGCCATCGCCTCCATGAAGCCCCGGATCTCCTCGACCTCGGGCGTAAAGCGCGGCGACTCGAGATCGGCGATGTGGACGAGTTCTGACATGGAGAGGACTCCCTGCGATTCGGCTATACGTTACTGTCGTCACGTAATGAAAGCAGACACCTCCCCCGCTGGCCAGGGGCGTCCGCGCGACCCGCGCATCGATGCCGCGGTGCTCGCCGCCGCCGCGGAACTGGTGGTCGAGGTCGGGTACGCCGAGTTGAGCATCGCCGCGATCGCCGAGCGCGCCGGCACCAGCAAGCCGGCGATCTATCGCCGCTGGCCCAGCAAGACCCACCTGCTGCACGAGGCCGCGTTCCCCACCGAGGACGAGCGGCTGACCCTCCCCGACAGCGGCTCGCTCGCCGAGGACCTGGCCGAGATGCTGCGGCGTACGGCGGCCGCCTTCGCCGACCCGGTGGCGCGGGCCATCACCCCCGGTCTGATGGCCGAGATCGCCGCCGATCCGGCCCTCCACCCGGCCCTTCTCGAACGATTCGGCGGAGCGTGGAAGGGGTTCCACGACCGGATCGTGTTGGCCGCCGAGCGCGGCGAGGTCCGCGCCGACGCCGACCCAGACATCTTGATCGAGACTCTGGCGGGCGCAGCGCTGATGCGTCTCCTACTCGCCGGAGACGACCCGCTCGACGAGGGCTGGGTCAGCCACACCACGGACCTGCTGATGAAGGGGATCGCCGCATGACCACACCACCCGCGTCCACCACCGCTGAGTCGACCCTGGCTTGGCGCGACCTGCTCGACACCCTGCGTGACCTCGACGCCAACTTCCTCCAGGGCGATCGGGCCGTCCACGACGACCGGCATCTCGCCGACGGCTACCGCCAACTCGCGACCACCCTGGGTGTCGCGTTCGATACCTATCTGTTCGCCGAGCCGAGTCGGCCGATCTTCATCGAACTCAACACCCCGTTCCGACGCGACCGTCGGTGGGGCGGCGACAACACCGACGCGTTCTATCGGCTCGCCGTGGTCTCCCCCGACCGGCGCTACCGGATCTCGGGCAACAAGGGCGACGCGATCTATTTCGCGATCACCGGCTACAACGAACCCTCGCCCGGCGCGTGGTCGGACAAGGTCGTGCTGCACCAGCACGACAGCGACATGGACGTCGACGCGGACGGCAATTTCTCCTTCGAGATCGGACCTGTGCCCGACATCGCCGCGATCGTGACGCGCGACTACCAACTCGACGCCGAGTCGGGCCGCCCGGTCACCTGGCACATCGAGGCCCTCGAAGAGCCCGAGCCGATCCGTCACGGCGACGCGGAGACCGCTGCGGCACTGCGGGCCTCGGCCGCGTGGCTCAAGACAATGTTCATGATCATCCCGCTGACGATCGGGGTCCGGGCTGAGGAACAGCAGACCGAAGGGCATGAGATCGCGGGCGCCGCCAACACCATGGGCCCGCCCTACCAGGTCCCGGACTCGAACTTCGGCTGGTCGGCCCGCGACGCGTGCTACTCGTTCGGCTCCTACGACCTCGCCGACGACGAGGCGCTCGTCATCACTCACACTCCCCCGACGGTGCGCTTCTGGTCGATGTGCGTGTGGAACCAGTTCATGGCCAACCACAGCGCCGGCGATGGGCGGACGTCGGTCAACATCGCCAGCGCGGTCCCGAACTCTGACGGCTCGGTGACCATCGTCGTCTCCGCCGGCGAGTGTGCGCACCCCAACGCCGTCACCACCATGGACTACCCCCGCGGCAACCTGGCGTTCCGCTGGTTCCTGCCTGACGTCGTCCCCGCGATGCCTGAGGTGCAGGTGGTCAAGCTCGCGGACGCGCCGACCTCGGTCAGCTGAGGCGGCGACCACGCCATGAACCTCCTTTAGGCTGACCGCGTCCAGCCGCTCGGGCGATGCGTGACGACACGCGAGCCTTGGTCCACAAAGGAGGGCTCCATGCCCAGTTTCAACCGGGTTCGTCAAAGTGCCAGTTTCGCCAATGTCACCTCCGCGCTGGCGCTGGTGATCGCTCTCGGCGGCACCAGCTATGCCGCGGTGCAGATCCCGAAGAACAGCGTGGGCAGCAAGCAGGTCAAGAACAAGTCGTTGAAAGCCAAGGACTTCAAACCTGGGCAACTCCCCGCCGGAGCCAGAGGCCCGAGGGGTGCTGCAGGCAGCGCCGTCGCCTACGCATACGTCAACGAGAGCGGCGCAGTGGTGGAGTCTCGCTCCTTCAACTTGACCGACGCAAACATCGACTCGGACACGCTCGCAGGCGTGGTCTGCTTCAAGGACCTACCCTTCACGCCCAAGTCGATCATCGCGACAGCCGATGCTTTCCACCAAGATGTCTTCGCCGGTGCCTGGACCCACCCGACCGGGGGGATTACGTGGGGGGATTGCCAGGGTCAGGCGTACGTGACGACGTATGACGTGAGCAGCGGCGCCCTCGCAAACCGTGCGTTCACCGTGTGGTTCGAAGACTGACGTGGGCCGAATAGCCCACCGGGGGACTAAACGATCTCCGGCGCCTTGACCCGGGCCTCGTCGGCCTCCTGGTCGGTGAGGGCGAGTTGGGACTGGCGTTCGGCCTCGACCCGGCGCAGGTAATGGTCGACCTCGTCGTCGATGCGGGCCTGGTCCCAGCCGAGTTCGGCGCCCATCAGTTCGGCGGTGGGACGTGCGGCGTGAACGCCGCGGTCGAAGGTCTCGATCGAGATCCGGGTACGTCGAGTGAGGACGTCGTCGAGGTGCAGCGCGCCCTCGTGGGTGACCGCATAGACGATCTCGACCTGGAGGTGGTCCTCGGCATCGGGCACCGGCGCGGCCAACTCGGGTCGCTGCTCGATGAGTTCGAGCAGGTCGTCGATGCGACTGCCGTACCGCTCGAGCAGGTTGTCGATCCGCGCCACGTGCAGACCGGCGCGGCGGGCGAGGTGGGCCCGCTGGTTGGCCCGGGCCTCGTAACCCTCGGCGCCGAGCAGACGGATCCGGTCGGTGATGGATTCGCGGACATTGGCCCCCGGCGTGCTCTTCAGCGCGTCGCCCGCGGCGTCCATCGCGTCCTTGGCCATCACCCGGTAGGTCGTCAGCTTGCCACCGGCGATCATCACCAGGCCCGGGACCGGGGTGACCACCGTGTGTTCACGAGAGATCCGCGAGGTGGGCTCGGACTCCCCGCTCAGCAGGGGTCGCAGCCCGGCATAGACACCCTCGACATCCTCGTGGTCAAGCGGCTCGCGCAGGATCGCGTTGACGTGCCCGAGGATGTAGTCGATGTCGGCCTTGCTGGCCGCGGGGTGCGCCTTGTCGAGATCCCACGGCGTATCGGTGGTCCCGATGATCCAGTGCCGACCCCACGGGATGACGAACAGCACCGACTTCTCGGTGCGCACGATGAAGCCGGCCTCGGAGCGGATCCGGTCGCGCGGCACGACCAGGTGGATCCCCTTGGACGCCTGGACGTGCAGGGAGCCGCGGCCGCCCACCATGTCTTGGATCTCGTCGGTCCACACGCCCGCGGCGTTGACGATCACCCGGGCCCGGATCTCCAGGTCGGTGCCCGACTCGAGGTCGCGGGCCTGCACGCCGACGACCCGCTCGCCCTCGCGCAGGAAGCCGGTGACCTTGACCCGGGTGGCCACCTGCGCGCCGTGCGAGGCGGCCGTGCGGGCGATGGTCATCACCAGGCGTGCGTCGTCGACCTGGCAGTCGTAGTAGCGGATCGCGCCGGCGATCGATTCGGGGGCGAAGTCGGGGGCGATCCGGGCCACGCTCTTGCGCGAGAGGTGCTTGTGGCGCGGCACGCCCATGTCGTACTTGCCGGCCATCGCCATGCCGTCATAGAGCGCGAGGCCGGCCCCGACGTAGGGCCGCTCCCAACCCCGATGCGTCAACGGATAGAGGAACGGCACGGGCTTGACCAGGTGTGGGGCCAGCCGGGTGAGGAGCAACCCGCGCTCCTGCAGGGCCTCCCGGACCAGTGCGAAGTCGAGCATCTCCAGGTAGCGCAGGCCGCCGTGGATGAGTTTGCTGCTGCGACTGCTGGTCCCGCTGGCAAGGTCGCGTTGTTCGACCAGCCCGGTCGAGAGGCCCCGGGTCACCGCGTCGAGCGCGACCCCTGCGCCGACCACCCCGCCACCGACGACCAGGACATCGAGTTCGGCCTCGCCCCCGCCGGTCATCACCTCGAGAGCCCTGGTCCGGTTGTGCGGGTTCAGTGCGCTCGTTTCGGTGGCCACGGCATCAGTCTCTCAGCCCGGCGCGAAGGCCCTAGCCCGGCGGCGCGTGCGGACGCTTGTATCCATGGGGCTTGGAGGCGAACCTCGGCGGCTTGTAGGAGGCGGCCTTGCAGGTGCCCTTGGCGGCCGCCGGGTAGCGGTCCTGCATCGCGCAGACGCGGCGCATCATGTCCTTGGCATCGGGACGCAGCAGCCACCCGCGCTTCACGGCGCGGTTGGTGGCCCGCTTCATCAGCCGCTGGTAGCGCTTGAACGTCGGGTAGAGGTCCTGGACCTGCTGGTCGCTGAACGGCACCGTGATCCCGCCGAGGTTGCACAGCGTGCTCTCGTAGCGGGCCACCGGCACGGCCACCGGTGGCAGCCGGATCCCGCCACGGGTGTTGCCGAACTGGTCAGTGGCCAACGCGTCGCCGTCGAAGGCGTAGCGCGGGGCACGCGGTGGACGCTTGCCGGTGCGCACCCACCTGTCGAGTTGGTGCAGCGCGGTGCTGACGGCGTAGTGCATCGGCATCGTGGCACCGGCCAGGGTGCAGGTGCCGAGCAGCGGGTCGAGGATCTGGCCGTAGTTGCCGGCGTCCTCGATGATCGCGCGGTAGCCGGCCCGGTCCGCCGCGGGCTGATCGGCCACACGCTGCCCGTTGCCGTCGACGGACTGGACCCCGATGAAGAAGTCGGAGTGGGCGGTGGCCGCGACCTCCCAGAGTCGATACTTCTTGTCCTTGGTCGGTGCGTCGGGCTCGCCCTCGCGGTCCGAGAGGAGGTTGAGCACCGGGACCGACAACTTGGTCGGGAAGGTCTTCTTCACCGTGCCGTTGCCGTGGATCAGGAACCCGTCGATCACACCGGCCGCCTTCTGCCAGTTGGAGACGTAGCCATAGAGACGGTCCGCCGACTGCGACTGCCCGGCGGCGATGACGCGCTTGACCTTCAGGCCCTTCATCGGGTCGGCGCCCCGGTGGCTGCGCACGGCCAGCGCGATCTGGCTGAACATGTCCTCGGCGTAGGCATCACCGGGGTGATTGATCGAGGCGTACCTGACCGGGTCATAGACCTGCGGCGTCAGCGGACTGCAGCACAGGCCCGCCCGCTGAGCGCTGACGTGCACGTAGGCCCAGCCCTCGCGCAGCAGCATCTCGCGCGCCTCGAGGGTGTCGACGGCGTTCTCGAACTGGGCGGTGACGTTGACCCAATCGAGCATCACCGCGCCGTTGAACCGCTTCTGAGTCTTGGGACGGGTGACGATGATGCGAGTGGTGTAGGGCGCTGTGCTGCCGTCAAGGGCCCGCGCGGTCCCGGAGACGAAGTACTCCTGCTCCCGATAGCCGAACATGTCGAGGTCGTGCCAGGAGTCCCACAGCGGATGACCGTGGATGCCGGCTGGCGGGTCGGTGAGCTTGGGCAGTGGGACGCCGCTGGGCGCCGTACTCGCTGCCAGCGCCTGCGTCGATGTGGGTGCCGACGCCGAAGCACCGGCCATCATCGAGGTGGCGATCGCGAGTCCGAGGAGACCGACCAGAGCCCGGCTAGTTCGTGTCTTCATCACGTGGGGTAACGGCGGTCACACGCTCCGCGTTACGCGAGAGGCCGGCTGGGCACTATCCCGCGACGACGACCTCGACCCGCTGGAACTCCTTGAGTTCGCTGTAGCCGGTGGTGGCCATCGCGCGCTTGAGGGCGCCGACGAGGTTCATGGTGCCGTCGGCGACCCGGGAGGGGCCGAAGAGGATCTCCTCCAACGTGCCGACGGTTTCGAACTGCACGCGCTCCCCGCGCGGCAGGTCGCTGTGGTGCGCCTCGCCACCCCAGTGGAAGCCGCGACCGGGGGCGTCGGTGGCCCGCGCGAGGGGTGAGCCGACCATCACCGCGTCGGCGCCACAGGCGATGGCCTTGGCGATGTCGCCCGACTTGCCGATCGACCCGTCGGCGATGACGTGGACGTAGCGACCACCCGATTCGTCGAGGTAGTCGCGGCGCGCAGCGGCGACATCGGCAACCGCCGAGGCCATCGGTACGGCGACGCCGAGCACGGTCCGGGTCGTGTGCGCGGCTCCGCCGCCGAAGCCGACCAGCACCCCCGCGGCGCCGGTGCGCATCAGGTGCAGCGCCGCCTGGTGGGTGGCGCAACCGCCGACCACGACCGGCACGTCGAGTTCATAGATGAACTCCTTGAGGTTCAGCGGCTCCGCCTGGGAGGAGACATGCTCGGCACTGACGGTGGTGCCGCGGATCACGAACATGTCGACGCCCGCATCGACCACGGTCTTGGCGAACTCACGGGTGCGCTGAGGTGAGAGCGAACCGGCCACCGTGACGCCGGCCTCGCGCACCTCGCGCAGTCGCTCGACGATCAGTTCACCGCGGACCGGCTCGGTGTAGATCTCCTGCATCCGTGCCGTCGCCTCGGCGCCGCGCAGGCCGCTGACCTCCTCGAGCAACGGCTCGGGGTCCTCGTACCTGGTCCACAGCCCCTCGAGGTTCAACACGCCGAGCCCGCCGAAGCGACCGAACTCGATGGCGGTCGCCGGTGACATCACCGAGTCCATCGGCGCAGCGAGGATGGGGAGTTCGAACCGGTAGGCGTCGATCTGCCAGTCGATGCTGACTTCCTCGGGGTCGCGGGTGCGGCGCGAGGGCACGATGGCCACGTCGTCGAAGGCAAAGGCCCGGCGGGCGCGCTTGGCGCGGCCGATCTCGATCTCGGTCACGGCGACAGTCTTTCATCCGAGTCCGGTTTTCCACCGGTCACCGGGTCTCGAGAGGCCTACGGCAAAGTTGGACCCATGCCCGGACAACCCGTCACCGTCTCGATCACCCGTCATCTCGAGCCCGGTCACGACGACGAGATGATCGCCTGGATCCGCGCCGGCGCCGCGCTCGCGACCAAGTTCGAGGGCTTCCTGGGCTCGGGCTGGGTGCGCCCGGCCGTGAACTCCTCGCAGTGGCACATGCTCTACCGATTCGCCGACGAGGCCTCCCTGACGGCCTGGGAGGAGTCGAGCCAACGCCGCTGGTGGCTCGGCGCCGCCCAGGGGCTGGTGGGCGCTTCGAAGGTCGAACGGTTCACCGGCATCGAGGGTTGGTTCGATACGCCGACGTCCTATGACCATCTCGATCTGCGACCCACCACCGCGCCACCACCGCGGTGGAAGCAGGCGGTGACGATCTTCTTGGTGTTCTTCCCGCTGAGCCTGGCCGTCAACTGGTTGGGCACGCACTTCCTCGACGAGGTGCCGCTGGTGCCGCGGGTGCTGATCTCGGTGTTGGCGATGACACCGATCATGACCTACCTCGCACTGCCCTGGATCACCGCGAAGATGTCGTGGTTCCTCCAGGGAGAACCGCCTCCGTGGCGGCGCGAGGCGAAGACGTCGGCGGGTCAGATCCCGCTGTAGTTGGGGGCCTCGACGGTCATCTGCACGCCGTGGGGGTGGCTCTCCTTCAGCGAGGCCGAGGTGATCCGGACGAAACGGCCCTTGTCCTGGAGTTCGGGGATGGTGCGCGCCCCGACATAGAACATCGACTGGTTGAGTCCGCCCAGCAGTTGGTGGGCGACCGCGGCCAGAGGGCCGCGGTAGGCGACCTGGCCTTCGATCCCCTCGGGAACGATCTTGTCGTCGCTGGTGACCTCGGCCTGGAAGTAGCGGTCCTTGGAGTAGGACTTCTTGCCGCGGCTCGACATCGCACCGAGCGAGCCCATGCCCCGATAGGACTTGAACTGCTTGCCGTTGACGAAGACGAGTTCGCCGGGCGACTCATCACAGCCGGCGAGCAGGGAGCCCACCATCACCGTGTCCGCCCCGGCGACCAGCGCCTTGGCGATCTCGCCGGAATGCCTCATGCCGCCATCGGCGATGACCGGAACGCCGGCGGGCCGACAGGCCAAGGAGGCTTCATAGACCGCGGTGATCTGCGGGACGCCCACCCCGGTCACGACGCGGGTGGTGCAGATCGAGCCCGGGCCGACACCGACCTTGACCGCGTCGGCTCCGGCGTCGACGAAGGCCTGAGCGCCCTCACGGGTCGCGACGTTGCCGCCGATCACCTGGACGTGCTTGGTGGCCGGGTCGGTCTTGAGGCGGTTGACCATGTCGAGCAGCAGTCGCACGTTGCCGTGCGCGGTGTCGGCGACGAGGACGTCGACGCCCGCCTCCACCAGGGTGGTGGCGCGCTGCCAGGCGTCGCCGAAGTAGCCGATCGCCGCGCCGACCATGAGTCGACCCGCGTCGTCGTTGGAGGCCATCGGGAACTGCTCGGACTTCACGAAGTCCTTGACGGTGATCAGGCCGGCGAGGCGGCCCTGGTCGTCGACCAGGGGCAGTCGCTCGCGCTTGTGCTTGCGCAGCAGCGTGGTGGCGTCCTCGCGCGAGATCCCCACCGCACCGGTGACCAGTGGCATCGGTGTCATGACCTCATCGACCTTGGTGGTGGCCCACTCCGCGACGGGGGTGAACCGCAGGTCGCGGTTGGTGCAGATGCCCAGCAGACGCATGTCGGTGTCGACAACCGGCAAACCCGAGACCCGGAACTCGCCGCAGATCCGGTCGAGGTCCTCGAGCGTGGCATCGGGGCCGATGGTCACCGGGTTGTCGATGATCCCGGTCTGGGTGCGCTTGACGAGGTCGACCTGATAGGCCTGATCCTCGATCGAGAGGTTGCGGTGCAGCACCCCGATGCCGCCCTGGCGGGCCATCGCGATGGCCATTCGCGACTCGGTGACGGTGTCCATGGCGGCGCTGACCAGCGGAACTCGCAGCGACAACTCCCGCGTCAGCCGCGAGGTGGTGTCGATGTCGGTGGGGGCCAGATCAGAGTGGCCCGGCAACAACAAGACGTCGTCGTACGTCAGCCCCAGCGCGGCGAACTTCTCGGGGAGTTCCATCGCAGCATCCTACCGGCGCCCAGTGCGTGGTCGAGCCGCGAGGAAGCGGCGGCGTCGAGACCTCAGTCACGTTCGTAGCGGCCTCAGATCAGTGACGCCGATGCGCACGGTGAGGGTGTCGCCGGCCAGTCGGATCCGGCCGCGGAGCCCAGCGGCGAGCACCATGGGAAGCACGGCGGGGTTGTCGGACCCCGTGGTCAGCACGATCTCCTGGGCGCCCGACTGATGAGCCAGACGCGCCACGTCGATGAGCAGTCGGGTGCCGATGCCGCGCCGTTGCCATGCCGGGTCGACGCTCAACCCGATCTGGACCGCACCCGTCTCCTGGTCGATCGACTCGAACGCGGCCCGCCCGATCACCACCTCATCGACACGGGCCGCGACCGAGTCACCCTCCCCGACATAGGACGGCGTCGAGGACCCGCTGGGACGGGGCTCGCCCACCGGCCCGGACTGGGCCACCCGAGTCAGCACATCGGAGACCAGCGCGGTCAACGCGGCCGCTCGGGTGTGCTCGGTGGCGGTGAACGGCACCGCACGCCGCACCTGGACCTCGACCTCGCCCACGGTCATCTCCATGACGTCGGCCTGCGCCGTCCCGTCCTCGACTGGCTCCGAACTCACACCGGCGAGGTCGGCCTCGAAGAGCCGACCGACCACCTCGGGAAAGGAGGTGGGGCGGTCGAGGATCGCCCTGGCCGCCTGCACATAGAGGGTCGCCTGGTCGGCCAGGGCGTCCTCACTGCAGACGGCTGCGACGACGTCTGTGCCTCCCGCGGCCTCGATCAAGCGCCCGATCTGCTGGGCACCCCAGTCCTGCGGCGTACGCAAGACCAGTTCGTCGGTGACCGCCTCGACACCCGGGAAGATCTGCAGACCGAGGATGTTGACCTCGGCCAACCCGCACTGCTCGGCGAGCAGAGCGAGCGCGCCGGGCCGATCCGGCAACGTCGTCCGCACCCGCCACAGCATGCTGTGAGCGTGCGCGAGCGAGGTTGCCGGACCGGGTCGCCCGTGTTTCAGCCAGGCAACAGCTGGGTCAGGACAGGTTCATCACCGGTTCGCCGTTGACCAGCCCGTTGCCGCTGCGCGTGCAGGTTCCGCCGCGGGGTGCACCCGCGTTGTAGGCCTGGCGCACACAGTTGCGAATGGCCAACTGCGCCCAGTAGTTCGGGTGCAGCGACTCCTGGATGTAGTAGGGGCTGTTCGAGCAGCAGGTCGAGACCGTGCGGATCTGGTTGACCCACTCGGTCTTGTTGACCGCGCTCGACTGGGTCCACGACGAGAGACCCACCTCTTCATAGAGACCGACACCGGTCTCACACAGTCGGCGGCCGTTGAGCGCCGAGGACAGATTGAGCACCTTGGCGTTGGTGATGCCGGCCTGGGTGATCGCACCGGTGACGGTGCTGTTGATCTTGGGGAGAGCGGTGTTGTTGGCCCAGTTGGCGTCGTTGTCCCAGAACCCACAGCCGCCGGTGCTCTGCCGCGTGTAGCCGCTCTGGGAGTAGCGGAAGCCGCTGCTGTTCGGGATCGGCGAGGGGTAGGTCTGGACGAGCATGCTCCAGGAGGAGTCGGCGTAGCCGGCGTTGCGCATGGCCGTGCGCACGTTCTGGAGCCCGGTGGCGATGCGTGACTTCACGGCCGCGACGTTGGAGGAGGTGAAGTTGGCCGTCACCGAGGAGTCGTCGTTGCAGTAGTCCTTCCACCACGACGGCGAGTACAAGAAGTCGGCGACGCAGGTCGCGACGATGTCGGCGAAGTTGAAGTCGTTGCCACCGATCGAGACCACGACCATCTTCACGTTGTGGGTGCCGGCGAAACTCTGGAGCATCTTGGCCTGACCCTGGTTGCCGCCGCTGTTGTAGAAGTCCAGGCCGGGCTTGAAGTTGTCGTTGCCGTCGATGTAGGTCACGGCCTTGGCGCCCGAGCACGCCAGGTTGAGTCCGTTGACTCCCCCGCCGAGGTAGATCTCGGCCACCCGAGAGCGGTGGCAGCGGTTGATGGTCTCGCCGGTGCCGGAGGCGTTGTCGAAGTAGGCGGTCGAGCCGAGTGCGTCGGCTGCCGAGGTCGAGTTGTTGGACGAACCGGCCCAGCGGCCGGCCTCGCCCGAGATGTAGGAGTCACCGAGGCTCACCACCCACGGGGAGCCCGAACCGGGACCATCGGCTTGCGCCGCCGGGGCGTTGACCACCCCGAGGGTGAGGAACGAGACCAGGAGGGTGAGGACTCCCAGAACGGCGCGGATCTGTGGGCGGGGGGATGGGTGCATCGGCTGCCTCTCCAAACATGCGATGTGACGTGGGTCTCCCTCCCCGCGCCAGAGAGTAGCGCCGGTTGCTACCCGTGGGTAGCCCCCACTGGGGTGGCCGGCAGACCCGTCGCGACCAGCCCCCGAAATCGCCTCGACCCGTCACACCTGGCGAACAGATGTGACGGGTCGAGGGGTTGAGCGCTGTGCGTCAGGGACCGATCAGTGGCCGTGCCCGTGACCGTGACCGGCCGCGGGTGCCTCGTCGTCCTCTTCTTCAGGCTTCTCGACGATCAGCGTCTCGGTCGTGAGCAGCATGCCCGCGATCGAGGTGGCGTTGATCAGCGCGGAGCGGGTGACCTTGACCGGGTCCAGGACGCCCTGGGCGACCAGGTCGCCGTACTCGCCGGTCGCGGCGTTGAAGCCGTTGCCGACGCCGAGTTCGCGGACCTTGGTGGTCACGACGTACCCGTTGTCGCCACCGTTCTCGGCGATCCAGCGCAGCGGCTCGTCGAGTGAGAGACGAACGACGCGAACGCCGGCAGCCTCGTCACCGGTCGCGCCGAGGTCGTCGGCCAGCACCGAGGCCGCGTGGATGAGAGCCGAGCCGCCACCGGCGACGATGCCCTCTTCGATCGCGGCGCGGGTCGCGGAGACGGCGTCCTCGATGCGGTGCTTCTTCTCCTTCAGTTCCACCTCGGTGACGGCGCCGACCTTGATCACGCAGACGCCGCCGGCGAGCTTGGCGAGCCGCTCCTGGAGCTTCTCGCGGTCCCAGTCGGAGTCGGTGTTCTCGATCTCGGCCTTGATCTGGTTGAC
>JBFIDC010000054.1:0-13786 GCA_041581495.1 Nocardioides sp.
ACCCGGAGAAGACCTGGTTCGACGCTCGAGGACGCGGGTTCGATTCCCGCCAGCTCCACAAGCAATCAGAACGCAACCACGCGACGCACAACAAGCGTCAGGTGAAGAAGCCGGATGGGCCGAGGCTGGTGCCCATCCGGGGGACGTACTGATCGAAGTAGATCCTGGCCACCAGTTCCCGTCGGCTGCGCACCGTCGCCTTCTCGAAGATCGACTTCAGGTGATCTTGAACCGTGTAGGTCGACAGGTGCAGTGAGGCCGCGATCTCCTTGGTGTCCTGGCCCTGCAGGACCTTCTCGGTCACTGCCCGCTCGCGCTCGGTGAGGTCGAAGGCCGCGACCACCAGGGGCACGATCTCTGGCGGGCGCGCCTCGTCGATGGTGATGACCACGTCGCCCATGGGGCGTCCGTCGCGCGCCGACATCGGGCTGGCGTTCAGGACCATCCACATCCCGTTGCGGGCGCGGGCTCGGGCGCTCGGCGGATGATTGACCTCGCCGCGGGCAAAACGACGGGCGGCCCCCACCAGGCTCGCGATGATGCCCGTCGCCTCGGTCTGGGACTCGCTGAACTTCAGGTCCGAGAGCCGATCCTCCGCGCCGGCGCTCATCGAACTGATCTGGTCGTCGGCGTCGACGATCACGACGACCGGCCCCGTGGAGCCGAGGACCGGCGCCTCGCCGAGCCGACTGAGGAGCCCCAGGCGCATGCCGATCGACATCGTCTCGGACAGCGTCGAGAGCAGGGCGACATCGTCGGCGTCGAAGGTGGGCGCGGTTGCGTCACGGAACATCGCCACCGCGCCCCAGACCTGGCCGCGGTCGCGCATGACCAGGCGCAGTTCGTCGGCGTATCCGTAGCGCGGGATCATGAATTCGTTGAGTCGCGTCGAGGTGGGGTCGGCCGAAGCCACCGCCACGGCGGGAACCGCGCGATGCGCCAGTTCGACGAACGAGGTGGCCTCGTTCTGCCCGTACTCGAGCAGGCCCCACTCGTGATCGTGCCTGTCGTTGCCGAGCAGATCCCCGAACTTCAACGTGCCGGTGAGCAGCAGTGTGGCGGGATCGACGTTGGCAACACAGGCGCCGATATGCGGGACCGCTCGCCCGATGGAGGTCAGTGCCTCGGCGAGGAACGTCTCCAGGTCGAGGCCCGCGCGAGAGACGACGTCAACGTCGCGCATCACCCGCTGAGCCGTCAGTTCCCGGTTCACGAAAACAGAGTGACAGAACTGCGCCCGCGCCGATATCCCATTTTTCTGGGGACCCCGCATCCCAGGGTCGCCGGGCGCCAAGTCCCCGGAGTCACGGGATGGTCCAGGCGGCAACCGCGCACCACGCTTGTGGTCGATAGCCAAAGACGTGAACAGGAGATGTCATGACCAACCTTGCCGAGAACCCCGCCGGGCTCAGCCCCGACGCCGCCGGCGCTGCCGCGCGGAGTCTGGCCGAGGAATGCCCGGGCTGCGTGCACCTTCCGGGCACTCCCGACTACGACAGCGGACGGTTCGCCTGGAACCTCGCCGTGGACCAGCGCCCCGTCGCGGTAGCCCTCCCGAGCACCGTCGAGGACGTGCGGCGAGTGGTGCGCACTGCCGCGCGCCTGGGGCTGCGCGTGAGCGTTCAGTCGACCGGGCATGCCGCGGCGGTGCTGGCGCAGCACCGTCTGGGCGACGTCGTTCTGGTCCGCACGGGTGCGTTGCGGGGAGTCCACATCGACCCGGTCAACAAGGTGGCGCGCATCGAGGCCGGCGCCTGCTGGCAGGACGTCATCGACGCTGCGGCGCCTCACGGCCTGACGGCTCTGCACGGGTCCGCGCCCGACGTGGGCGTGGTCGGCTACACCCTCGGGGGTGGCTTGAGCTGGTATGCCCGCAAGCACGGACTCGCCGCCAACAGCGTTGTCGCCGTCGAGGTCGTGGACGCCGATGGCGAGGTGGTCCGCGCCGACTCCGAGTCCCGCCCCGACCTGTTCTGGGCGCTGCGAGGAGGAGGCGGAAACTTCGGTGTCGTCACCACGATCGAGATCGAGTTGCTGCCGATCGCCGAGGCGTACGCCGGGATGATGATCTGGGATATCGAGCGGGCACCCGAGGTCTTGCGCACCTATGCGCAGTGGTCCGAGACCGCTCCCGACGAGGTCACCGCGTCCTTCCGGATCTTCCGCTTCCCGCCGATCCCCGACCTCCCCGACTTCCTGAGCGGTCGCAATCTCGCCATCCTGGACGGTGCGATCCTCCTCGACGACGAGGCGGCCTCGGATGTGTTGGCGCCGTTCCGGGCGCTCGGCCCCGAGATGGACACCTTCGCGCGCGTGCCCTCGGCGACGTTGACGGACCTGCACATGGATCCGCCGGGACCAACCCCGGCGGCAGCCGGAGGAGTCGTGCTGAGCCGGCTGAACGAGGACGGCGTCGCCGCCTTCCTGCAGCAGGTCGGTCCGGACTCGGGGACCGAGGTGTTCATGGCCGAGCTCCGGCTGTTGGGGGGAGCGCTGTCGCACTCGGCGAACGGCGCGGGCGCCATCGACCGGATCGAGGGCAGCCACGTCGTCTTCCTGGTGTGTGTGGCCCCCACACCTGAGGCGGCCGCGGCCGGCGAGGCCGCCATCAGCGGCGTTCTTGCGGCGGTCGAGCCGTGGCGGGCCGAGCGGAACTTCCTCAACTTCGCCGACCGTCCGGTCGATGTCAGTCGCGTGTTCGACGCCGAGACCTGGCAGCGGTTGCAGGCTGTCAAGGCAGACGTCGACCCGGCCGGACTGTTCCTCGCCAACCACGCCATCACCGGGCAGGGCTAGCCGAATCCGGGTCTGCCAGGCTGGGGCCCATGCATTGGTGGGAAGCGCACGTGCTGCCGCGACTGGTCGATGTCGTGTGCAGCCAAGGTCCGATCATGAAGTTGCGTGGGCAGGTCTGTGAGGGGCTGACCGGGCGCGTGATCGAGATCGGCTTCGGCAGCGGTCTCAACCTCGCGGTCCTGCCCGATGAAGTGACCTCGGTGGACGCGGTCGAACCCAACGACCTGGGCTGGGAGCGCTCGGCGGCCCGGCGCGACCAGAGCCGCCGCCCGGTCAACCGGATCGGACTGGACGGCCAGAGCCTGGTCGCCGATGACGCGACCTATGACACCGCCCTGATCACCTTCGCGCTGTGCACCATCCCGGACCCGCACCGGGCGTTGGAGGAGGTCCACCGCGTCCTCAAGTCAGGGGGGCAACTGCACTTCGTGGAGCACGGGTTGGCTCCCGATGAGAGCGTGCGTCGGTGGCAGCGTCGGCTCGAGCCGATCCAGCGTCGCGTGGCCGGCGGCTGCCACCTGACCCGAGTCCCCGAGGACATGGTGCGCTCGGCTGGACTCGTCCCGCACGACGTGGCGCACCGCTACCTCGGCGGCGGGCCTGGCAAGCCGCTGGGCTATCTCACCTGGGGCCGGGCGACAAAGGCCTGACGGCCTGGCGGCCCGAGGCGGCCGCTTAGAACAGCAGGTGCTGGCTGAGGTCGCCCGTCTGGTCGAGATGCATGGTGCGACTCTCGAACCACCATTCGCCCTCGATGCGGTGGAACGTGTCGTGGTAGCGCCCGGTCACGATCGGCTGCAGCGGCAGGTCATCGGTGGCTTGGAGGACGCAGAAGTACGAGCGGCAGGTGGCCGTGCCGGCGTCGTCGTCCACCGCGATGATCGCGTTGCTCGTCAGATGCTTCGACTTGGGCGTCCCCGAATCCTCATAGATCCGGGTGCTGGCGCCGTAGAGGTCGCGCACCGCCTGGCGTCCGGTGAACACCGTGTCGGGCGGGCCGTCCGGAATCCCGTGGATCCGGCCGTGGGCGAACAGGTCGGCGACCCCGTCGAAGTCTCCGGCGTCGATCCTCTCGGCGTAGGTGTAGAGCAGGTTCTCGATCTGCCGGGCGCTGTCGACCATGCGGCTAGTCTCGCCGATCGTGACCAGTGCATGCGTCTTCTGCGCGATCCTCGCGGGTGACATCGAGGCCGACATGGTGCTCGAGAGCGCCGACTTCGCGGCGTTCCTCGACCAGCGCCCCGTCTTCAAGGGCCACGTCCTTCTGGTGCCACGTCAACACGTCGTCACCCTGCCCGACCTGCCGCCGGAACTGCGCGACGGATTCCTGGCGGCGGCGCAGCGGATCGCGACCGCCGTGGTCGAGGGCCTCGGCGCCCAGGGGAGTTTCGTGGCCATCAACAACACCGTCAGTCAGTCGGTCCCGCACCTGCACCTGCACGTCGTCCCGCGCACCAAGGGGGACGGGCTCCGGGGCTTCTTCTGGCCGCGCACCAAGTACGCCGATCTCGGTGAACGGGGCCAGTACGCAGCCCGGTTGCGCGCGGTTCTAGGGTGAGCGGCATGGGTAGGTATGACGGACGAGTTGTAGTGGTCACGGGCGCAGCGCAGGGCATCGGCTTCGGCTGCGCGACGAGGTTCGCCGAGGAGGGCGCCTCGGTCGCCATCCTCGATCTCGACGAAGCCAACGCCGCGGCCGCGGCGGCGAAGCTTCCGGTCTCGACGGGCTCGACCGGCAAGGTCGCGCACGTGGGGATCGGCTGCGACGTCAGCGACGGTGCGGCCGTCGATGCCGCCGTCGCCCGGGTCGTCGACGAACTCGGTGGCATCCACGTCTTGGTCAACAACGCCGGCATCACCCGCGACAACCTCTTGTTCAAGATGACCGAGGACGACTGGGACCTGGTGATGAACGTGCACCTGCGCGGTGCCTTCCTCATGACCAAGGCCGCCCAGAAGCACTTCGTGGAGCAGAAGTACGGCAAGATCCTCAACCTCTCGAGCGTCTCGGCCCTGGGCAACCGCGGCCAGGCCAACTACTCGGCGGCCAAGATGGGTGTGCAGGGCCTGACCCGCACGCTCGGCATCGAACTGGGCCCCTTCGGGATCAACGCCAACGCGATTGCTCCGGGATTCATCGCCACCGAGATGACCGACGCCACCGCCGCGCGCCTGAAGATGGACGTCGAGGAGTTCCGGCAACTCAACGCCGAGGCCAACCCGGTCAAGCGGGTCGGCTTCCCCGAGGACATCGCCGCGGCCGCCGCGTTCTTGTGCAGTGACGAGGCGTCCTACATCACCGGCCAGACCCTCTATGTCGACGGCGGCGCCAAGCTCGGCTGAGCCGGTTCGCGCGCGGATGTGGCGCGCCTGCGCATCCGGCGGGGTTCATGGCGCAAACTGGTGTGACCTCGTGTGTCCCTGATCGGAGACTTCCCTTGCGACCTCTGCGCCGCGGCAATCGTGTTGCCGTCTTCGTCGTTGCCCTGACAGCCGGCCTGGTGTTGGCCGCCTGCGGTGGCGACCCCGAGGAGCCGGCCGATGAGAGCCCCGATGCCCAGTCGGTCACCTCGGGCACTGAACTCACCCAGACCTGGCCCCTGACCGGCCTGCCGGTCACCGGTGACGACACCGCCGGCCAGTCGCACCCCGTGCTGGTCGTCAAGATGGACAACACCGGGGGCAGCGCGCCCCAGCAGGGCCTGGACAAGGCGGACCTCGTGGTCGAGGAACTCGTCGAAGGCGGCGTCACCCGGTTGGCGGCGTTCTTCTATTCCGCCATCCCCACCGAGACCGGTCCGGTCCGCTCGATGCGAGCCAGCGACATCGGCATCGTCGCCCCGGTCGGCGCCACGATGGTGACCTCGGGCGCCGCCGCCGTCACCCTCGAGCGGATCTCGGGCGCCGGCATCCCCTACTTCAGCGAAGGCTCCCCGGGCTTCTATCGCGACAGCGGGCGCCGGGCCCCCTACAACTTGATGACCGACCTGGCCGAGACCGCCAAGGCCGCCGATCTGGGCAAGGAGGTCACCCCGGACGACTACCTGAGTTGGGGCACGAGCGAAGACCTGCCGCGCGGCCAGAAGGCCAAGGTCATTCAGGCCAGTTTCTCGGGCGGGCACACCACCTACTGGCGTTACAAGGGCGGCGGCTACGTCAACGAGAACAGCAACGCCGACCGCGACCAACCGTTCCCGACCGACACCGTCTTGGTGTTGCGGGTCCAGGTCGGCGATGCCGGCTACAAGGACCCGGCCGGCAACTTCGTGCCCGAGACGATTCTCGAAGGCACCGGTGAGGCGATGCTCTTCCACGGTGGCCGCCTCGTGCGTGCGACGTGGTCGAAGGCGAGTCTGGATGCCCCTATCGAACTCTCGACCGTCGCCGGTGAGTTGAAGATCCCGGCCGGCCACACGTGGATCGAACTGGTGCCTGCCGATGGTGGCGAGGTCACCTTCGCCAAGAAGTAGGCCGGCAGTCAGCCCTCATCGATGTCGTCCTCGACCTCGAGGGGAGCGGTGGGCAGTTCGACCCCGGTTTCGGCGAGGGTCTGGAACCCGGTGATCATGAACCCGATCGCCGCCTCCACCCGCCAGGCCGCCGTCTCGGGATCCTCGGCCGTCGCCACGGACTCACCCGCCGACGACATGGCGCCGAAGAAGATCCGGGCGAAGGTCTGGAGCATCCCCTCGTCGAGTTCCCAGGCACCGGCGCCGAGGACGGCACGCACGATGTCGAGCACCGACCCGAACGTCGAGCGCTCCTCCTGCTCGCGGAAGCGTTCATAGCCCAACACCGCCGGGCCCTCTTGGATCACGATGCGCCGATAACGGGGCTGCTGGACGATCTCGAGGAAGGACCGCAGGCCCGCCTGGGCCTTGGCCCAGGGGTCCTTCTTGCCCCGGAGTGCCTTGTTGATCGCCTTGGAGGCATCGGTCTCCACGCGTTCGAAGACGGCCTCGAAGAGCGCCTGCTTGCCGCTGAAGTGGTGGTAGAGCGCTCCCTTGGTGACCCGCGCGCCGGCCACGATGGCATCCAGCGAGGTGTTGGCGTAGCCATTCTCGGTGAAGAGGTCCTCGGCGACATCGATGAGCGCACGCTTGGTCGAGGCGGAGTACTGCTGCCGGCGACTGGCGCCCGTGACGGCGGCCACCTTGGGGACCAGGCGGGTCACAGGTGATTTGGCCATTCGCGGAGTCTATGACCTACCGCCGGTATGGGTGGCCCTCATCACGCGCCGGGAGTTCACCTACTGACGGTATGTTGTCGTACTCTTAGTACGTACTCACGGTATGTGGGTTCCGGCTCACCCGCCACCACCCGCGGCCCCCCGGTCGTGCCCAGGAAGGACGAACCATGACCTGGACTGCTTTCCACACCCGCGGAGAAGTTCTCCGACTTGTCATCGAGGCTGCCGACGCCCACGTCGACGGCAGGCTCCCCACCTACATCAACGAGGTCGACGAGACCTTCCGCGACGCCAACGAACTGCTCGGCGCTCTCCTGCTGAGGTGGCACACGCGCCTCTCGGGGCAGATCGACCACGAGATGGCGGCCGAGCCGATGGATCTCGAAGCCGCGGTCGTCACCGCGTGGCGCAAGACCGCGATGGAACTGCCCGGCATCCGCGCCATCATCGACCGGCACCGCGACGCCCCACTGGACTACGACATGGCGCTGATGATCGCCAAAGCGGTCGACAAGGAGCACCTGCTCCTGGCCTACATGGCCGGCCAGGGCGCCAACCACCCCGCGTGCCTCGTCGTGGGCGCGCGCATCGAGGCGCGAGCCCAAGCGGCGTACGCCGAGGCGAAAGCGGCCGCCCACGCCGAGAAGCGGCCAGAGCAGCACCCACTGCTGCGCAAACTGAAGGCCGCACTGGCCGCCTGAACCGCACCCCCCACGTCGCGACCCGCTCCACGTCGCGACCTGCCTCGCCCACCCGTTCATCGCCAGGTCACTGGCAAGATGGACGGGTGGGCGATGTGCGTGCAGGGATGCTTCTGGTCGCCACGCCTGGGTTGCTCGACCCGAACTTCGCCGACACGGTGGTGCTGCTGCTCGACGTCGATGCCGACGGCGCGCTCGGCGTCGTCATCAACCGGCCCTCCGCGGTCCCGGTCAGCGAAGTGCTCGATCCATGGGCCGAGTCCTGCGCCGAGCCGGAGGTGCTCTTCCGCGGCGGACCGGTCAGCCCCGAAGGCGCGTTGGCCGTCGCGCTGCTGCGTGATGCGGATGCCGCACCGGTGGGGTTCCGAGAGATCGACGGTGCCGGTGGACGCATCGGGTTGCTGGACCTGGACACCCCCGTCGAACTGGTTGCCGACACCTTGGCGGAGTTGCGGATCTTCGCCGGCTACGCCGGCTGGGGTGCCGCGCAGTTGGCCGCCGAGATCGAGGAGGGCAGTTGGTACGTCGTGCAGGGCGAGTTGCCCGACGCCTTCGGGGAGGACCCGAGCCAACTCAAGCGCGAGGTGCTGCGCCGGCAACCCGGCGATCTGGCCTGGCTCTCGACTCGACCCCTCGATCCGGGTCTCAATTGATGCGTGGGCAGGTGATGTCGGCTCCATACCGCACTGCTCGCGACGTAGAGTACGGGCAATGAGCACCATCGGATTCGGGTCAGGGACGGCCGTCGACACAGACGTCCGCCATGAAGAGCGAACGGTCCCGACCGACGAGGGTGACCACGAGCGGTTCTCGCACTACGTCCCCAAGGACAAGCTCACCGAGGCGATGGTGATGGGGACCCCGGTCATCGCGCTGTGCGGCAAGGTGTGGGTGCCGAGCAGGGCCCCCGAGCGCTTCCCGGTGTGCCCGGAATGCAAAGAAGCATGGGAGTCCATGAAGGACGACTCGGGAGAGTCTGGCGACGGCTCGGGCTCCGAGGCGTGACCCGGGGCGAAGACGCCGCCCCACAGATCCCGCTCACTCCGGCGTGGCCAGAGCGCGCAGCATGGGGCACGGCCGGGTCGTTGCGCGCCTGGCAGTCCGAAGCGATGGCGCAGTACGCGCAGCGGCAGCCCCGTGACTTCTTGGCCGTCGCCACGCCCGGAGCGGGCAAGACGACCTTCGCTCTGACCGTCGCCGCCGACCTGCTCAATCGTCGGGTCGTCGAACGCGTGACCGTGGTCGCTCCCACCGAGCACCTCAAGACACAGTGGGCCGAGGCGGCCGCCCGCGCCGGCATCCCTCTCGATCCGGCGTACTCCGCAGGCAAGGGCAAGACCTCGGCTGACTTCGTCGGCATCGCGGTGACCTATGCCGGAGTCGCGGTCAATCCGCTGGCCATGCGGATCCGCACCGAGCGCTTCAAGACCCTGGTGATCCTCGACGAGGTGCACCACGCCGGCGACGCGCTGTCGTGGGGCGAGGGGATCCGTGAGGCCTTCGAGCCCGCCCACCGGCGGCTCTCGTTGACCGGCACGCCGTTTCGCTCCGACATCAACCCGATCCCGTTCGTCACCTACGCGCCCGGTGAGGATGGCATCCCGCGGTCGTTCGCGGACTACTCCTACGGCTATGCCGAGGCGTTGGCCGACCACGTCGTTCGTCCGGTGCTGTTCATGGCCTACTCCGGCGAGTTGCAGTGGCGCACTCGGGCCGGTGATGAGGTCGCCGCGCAACTCGGGGAACCGCTGACCAAGGACCTGAACGCGCAGGCGCTGCGCACCGCGCTGGACCCCAAGGGCGCCTGGATCCCGGCGGTCCTCACCGCTGCCGACACGCGGCTCTCCGAGGTCCGTCGGCACGTTCCGGATGCGGGGGGTCTGGTCATCGCCACCGATCAGGACTCGGCTCGTGCCTACGCCGCGGTGCTCAAGGCGTTGACCAAGGAGTCGCCCACGGTGGTGCTCTCCGACGAGGCCGGCGCCTCGAAGAAGATCGCCGAGTTCACCGCGAGCGACAAACGCTGGATGGTCGCGGTCCGGATGGTCTCCGAGGGTGTCGACGTGCCGCGCCTGGCCGTCGGGGTCTATGCGACGACCACTGCGACACCGTTGTTCTTCGCCCAGGCCGTCGGCCGTTTCGTGCGAGCCAGATCGCGCGGCGAGACGGCGTCGATCTTCTTGCCGTCCGTCCCCTCGCTGCTCGGGTTCGCCTGCGAACTCGAGGCGGCCCGCGATCACGTGCTGGGGCGGCGCATCACCGACGAGTCGGACATCTTCGCCGCCGAGAACGACTTGCTGGCCCGGGCCCAGGCGGGGGAGAGCGCGGTCGAGGAGGGGGTGCCTTTTGAGGCGCTGGGCTCCCAGGCCCGCTTCGACCACGTCCTGTTCGACGGCGCCACCTTCGGGCACGAGGGTGAGGTGCAGGTGGGGTCGGAGGAGGAGATGGACTTCCTCGGCATCCCCGGATTGCTCGAGCCATCGCAGATGCGTGAGTTGCTCCAACAGCGCCAAAGCGACCGGGCCAAGACCCGCCGCAGCGCCAAGGATGCCGACGAGGTCGTCGAAGAACTCACCACGCACGAGCAGTTGGCGGCCCTGCGCCGCGAACTGAACGCTCTGGTCGGCGCCTGGCACCACCGCACCGGCCAGCCGCACGGAGTGACCCACGCCGAGTTGCGCCGTGAATGCGGGGGGCCGGCCTCGGCGGTCGCCAACGCCACCCAGTTGCGCGCTCGGATCGATCGCGTTCGCGAGTGGGCCGCTCGCAAGTCCGGCTGAGGCTCTAGCCGCCGAACGGTGCTGCACCCGGCCCGGGCGTCGGCACGACCTGGCGGTAGTCGTCGATCGTGTGCCCCTCATCGCAGGTCAGGACGGGGTGCACGCCGGCTCCGCAGTCACGGTGCACGAGTTCGACCGCGGCGCCCTCGGGGTCGGCGAGGTAGCGCGTTCCCCAATCGGAGAGGGCACTGAGGACGGGGTAGAGATCCAACCCTTTCCGGGTCAGCCGGTACTCGTGGCGGGCTCGCGCTCCCTCGGGTCGATAGGGGACACGTCGCAAGATGCCCTGTTCGACCAGCATCGTGAGGCGGTTGCTCAGCACCTGGCGGGCCACGCCGCTGTGACGCTGCATGTCGTCGAAGCGGCGTACCCCGTTGAAGACCTCGCGCAGCACCTCCATCGTGGCTCGCTCGCCCAGGATCGCCATCGTGCGGGCGACCTGGCAGTTGTCGACCGACCACGCGAGCGCCGGGGGAGCAGAAGGCTCTGGAGCCAGGGTGTCCATGATCACAGGCTACGTCTACTTGACAGACTCAGCAACGATTGCGGACCCTGGGTCCATGACCCAGACCCAGCAGACCCCCCGTGCCCCCGACCTCAGTCGTTGGGAGACCGGGACGCGCGAGATCACTTGGGCCCTCCCCGGCCAGGGTGACTTCGAGGCGCTGGCGCAGCTCGACGGGCTGGCCCAGCTCAAGGCGATCGAAGAGGGCCTGATGCCGCCCCCGCCGGTGATGTCGCTGATCGACGTCTGCGGTTTCCGCACCGACCTCGGCGCGGTCGAGGTCGACATGCAGGCACAGTCGTTCCACTACAACCCGCTCGGCATGGTCCACGGCGGCATGATCAGCACCATCCTCGACACCGCTGCCGCCTGCGCGGTGCACTCGACGCTTGCCGTCGGGGAGGGCTACACCTCACTCGATCTGAACGTGAAGTTCCTCCGCGCCGTGCGCGTCGAGACGGGGCTGGTCACCGCCGTCGGAACGGTGCTCAATCGCGGACGGCGTACGGCGCTCGCTCAGGCCGAACTGCGTGACCAGGCCGGCAAACTGCTGGCGCACGCGACGTCGAGTTGCATGATCTTCAGCTGACCTCCACCAACGGCAGCACGCGATAGGGCACCTGTGTCGCCAAGGCGATCACCGTCGATGAGCGGGTGATCGCCGGCGCCGCGAGAACGCGGTCGATCACTCGTTGCAGGTCGGTGTTGGAGTGTGCGACCACCCGAACCATGAGGTCGCCGGCGCCGGTGATCGTGTGGGCCTCCAGGACCTCGGGGATCGCGGCGAGGTGGGCGCCGACCGCGTCATGGCCGCTCCCGACGCTCGCCTCCTGGCGGATCTCGAGCGTCAAGAAGGCGGTGACCGGGTAGCCGAGCGCCGCAGGGGAGAGGCTGGGTCCATAGCCGGTGATCACGCCGCTGGCCTCGAGTTTGTCCAGGCGGGCCTGCACCGTGCTGCGCGCGACACCGACCTCACGCGAGGCGCCCAGGACCCCGATGTGCGGGTCGGCGGCAAACAGGCCGATCAATCTGCGGTCAAGATCGTCCATATCGACCCCTCAGACTAGACAATATGTCTAGTAGATCATGCTTCGATTGCGCAGAATGTCTGCCCGCCCAACAATCGACCCATGACCTCGACGCCGCAGTCCACCTTGACCGCCCTCACCGATGAGGAGATCCAGGCCGGCCTCTCCCTCGATCAACTCAAGCAGTTGGTCGGGCTCGTCGAATACGACGCCAGCAGCGACCCGTTCCCCGTCACCGCGATGGACGCGGTGGTCTTCGTGGTCGGCAACGCCACCCAGACCGCGAACTTCTATCAACTCGCCATGGGGATGGATCTCGAGGCCTATCGCGGACCCGAGACCGGGACCCGCGACTCCAAGACCTTCGTGCTGCGCTCGGGGAGCGCCCGGTTCGTCTTCACCGGCGCCGTGACGCCCGACAGTCCGCTGCTCGATCACCACCGCAAGCACGGCGACGGCGTGGTCGACCTGGCGCTGGAGGTCCCCGACGTCGACAAGTGCATCGCCCACGCGCGTTCGGTCGGCGCCACCGTGCTGGTGGAACCGCACGACGAGACCGACGAGCACGGCACCGTGCGGACAGCGGCCATCGCGACCTACGGCGAGACCCGACACACGCTGGTCGATCGCAGCCGCTACTCCGGGCCGTACCTGCCGGGGTTCGTGGCGCGCGAGACCACCGTCTCGCGCCGCGAGGGTCACCCCAAGCGGCTCTTCCAGGCGATCGACCACTGCGTCGGCAATGTCGAACTGGGCCGGATGGATGAGTGGGTCACCTTCTACAACCGGGTCATGGGCTTCACCAACATGGCCGAGTTCGTGGGTGACGACATCGCGACCGACTACTCGGCCCTGATGAGCAAGGTGGTGGCCAGCGGCAACCACCGGGTGAAGTTCCCGCTCAACGAGCCGGCGATCGCGAAGAAGAAGTCGCAGATCGATGAGTACCTCGAGTTCTACGACGGCGCCGGCTGTCAGCACATCGCGTTGGCTACCGGCGACATCCTGCGCACCGTCGACATCCTGCGCGACAACGGCATCCAGTTCCTCGACACCCCCGACTCCTACTACGACGACCCGGAGTTGCGCGAGCGCATCGGCGAGGTGCGGGTGCCGATCGAGGAACTGAAGAAGCGCCGGATCCTGGTCGACCGCGACGAGGACGGATACCTCCTCCAGATCTTCACCAAGCCGATGGGCGACCGGCCGACGGTCTTCTATGAGTTCATCGAGCGGCACGGTTCGCTGGGCTTCGGCAAGGGCAACTTCAAGGCCCTCTTCGAGGCCATTGAGCGCGAGCAGGAGTTGCGTGCCTGGCTGCAGCCGGCGGCCCGTGACTGGGTTCTGGTCGGGTTCGCCGAGGGAACGGCCGGCTACAGCACGCTCAATGACAACCGCAGCAGCGCCAGAGACGCCGGTTTCGAAGAGGATTTCTACAGCGACGGAAAAGTCGCGTTTTTTGCCAAGGGCCGTGTCAAGGGCGAGTTCCTGCTGACGCTGGCATACGATTCGGACCGTGACGAGGAGGCCCGGGAAAGGCTGCACGGTACTATCGACCCCGATCGTTTTTACACGCTCTATGCTGACGCCACCGAGCAACAGTTCGATGCGCCGACTCAGGATGAAATCTTCGTCAAGCTCGAGCGTGGCCAGTTCTACGCCATGTTCGGCGATTACGATACCGGCATGCGCGTGACCGAATTGTCGCGTTACGATCGCAGCTTCAATGGTTTCCACAGTGAATACCAGGGCGAGCGCTTTGGCTACACGGCATTCGCCGCGCGGAC
>JBFIDC010000055.1:0-13708 GCA_041581495.1 Nocardioides sp.
CCCACCAGACCGACGATGTGGATCGCCACGGCGATCCCGGTCAGGAGCAGTCCCAGCCGGCCGAACAGCGCGACCCGGTGTTCGCGCACCGCAGCGTCGACACCCTCGGCGGGGGGTTCGACCTCGGCGACCTCGGCGACCTCAGCGACCTCGGCGACATCGGCACCCGCAGCCCCCACGGCGACCTTCGACTTCGCCGAACGCCGCGCCTGGCGCGAGCCGACCAGCGCCGACCACTCCACCAGGTGCGCCAGCAGGGCCAGGAAGTACACCGCCCCGGCGGCGGCGATGGCCTGGTTGGACAGCGTGCCCCATGCCGCGTCGGTCACGTGTTCTCCTTTGCCCGCATTCGCTCGACCAGATCGTCGAGCACCGATCGTATGTCGCCGCCTCCAGAGCGTTCGAGGGCACCTACCTCGACCACGGTGCCGTTCTCGGTCTCACGGGCGCGCACCCAGACCCGCCGCGACCTGATGAACAGCGAACCCATCAGGCCCACCAGCGCCAGCACGACCCCCAGCAGCGCCACGAACTTGCCCGGTGTCTGGCTGATCTGGATGCGTTGCCACGAGACCATGTCGTCGAAGGTGACCGAACCCAGGCCGTCGGGCAGGTCGATGGTCTCGCCGATGCTGAGGTCGATCCGCAGCGGCCGATCACCCTTGCCCGGGACCATGGTGGCCTTGGACTTGTCGAGGACGTAGACCGACTGGCTGAGCCCGGTGTCGAGGTTGAGGTCACCTGTCCACACGTTCAACGACAGCAGCGGATTGCGCGGGGCACCGCTGAGGTTGACCGGGTCGCCGTCGACGAGCAGGAACGTCGGATACAGGAACCCCTCCAAGCCGATCTGTCCCGGTTTGGCATCCGGTGCCTTGATCACACCGAAGCTGAACAGGTCCTGGCTCTGCGGCAAGAAGACCGTCGGGCCGCGGTAGGCGATGTCGCCATTGCCGTCGCGCACCGTCACCACCGGCGCGTAGCCGTGGCCGATCAGGAAGAGTTCGGTGCCCCCCACCTTGAGCGGATGGTTCACGCGAAGGTCGTAGGTCTGCTCGGGCCCGTCCCCGTCGCGGTACCGCACCGAGGCCGAGAAGTCGCGTCCCATCCCCTGCCGCGCGCCCGAGGTCACCCAGTCGACGTCGAACTCGTCGACGGTGAACCGGAAGTCGTCGAGTTGGGTCGCCCGGAAGAGTCCGCCCGGCACGAACTCGTCGTACTGCGTGGGGGTGTTGGCGAACGGCGTGCCGGTCACCAGGATCACCCCGCCCTTGTAGCCGAAGAGCCCACCCATCGCGAACCCGACCAGCACCACCAGCACCGCCAGGTGGAAGATCAGGTTCCCGACCTCGCGCAGGTAGCCCCGCTCGGCACTGACCGCCGGGTCCTGCGACTCGGCCCGCACCCGGTAGCCGCTGCGCCCCAGCACCTCGCGAGCCGCGGCCAGCGCCTGCGCCGGCGCGACCTCGGTGCGGTAGGTCGCATGGTCGGGCAGTCGCGTCAGATTGCGCGGCGCCTTGGGCGGCTCGGCACGCACGGCACGGGCATAGACCAGGGTCCGGGGCACGATGCAGCCGACCAGGGAGAGCATCAGCAGCAGATAGATCGCGGCGAACCACGGCGAGCTGTAGACGTCGAAGAGCCCCAACTTCTCATAGATCGGGGTGAGCGTCTCGTGGCTCTCGCGCCACCGGGTGGCGCCGAGGGAATCCACGCTCTCCTGCGGGATCACCGAACCCGGCACCGCGGCGAGCGCCAGCAGCAGCAGCAGGATCAGCGCGGTCCGCATCGAGGTGAGTTGGCGCCAGGCGAAGCGGAGGAGCTCCTTGGGGGTGAGCTCGCCCGAACGCCGCTCCGGCGGCCGGTACCCGTTCTCGAGGTCGGCCTCGGCGAAGGGATCTGTCACGCTCATACGCTGACCTCGAAGTCACTGACCAGGTGGATCTGCACCCACGCCACCGCGTCGGCCCACCAGCCGGTGAGCAGCGCGATCCCGATCACGATCAGGAATCCGCCACCGATCGCCGTCACCCAACGTTGGTGGCGCCGGATCCAGGCGAAGGCACCCATCGCGCGCCGCCAGGCGAGCGCGGCCACGAGGAAGGGAATCCCCAGTCCCAGGGAGTAGAACCCCAGCAACAGTCCGCCGCGTGGACCCGTCTCGTTGTAGGCGAGGGTCAGGATCACGCCCAGCGTCGGGCCGATGCAGGGCGCCCAGCCCAGACCGAAGAGGAAGCCCAGGACCGGTGCCGCCGCGAGCCCGACGGCGGGGACCCGGTGCACCCGGACGTCACGTTGCAGCCAGGGCGCCACCCGATCCAGTGCGCCCATGAACGTGAGTCCCAGCAGGATCGCCACGATCCCGAGGACGACGTCGAAGACGCGGGCGTTGACGAAGAAGAACCGGCTCACGCTGGCCGAGAGCACTCCGAGCCCGACGAAGACGACCGAGAAACCCAGCACGAACAGGCCCGCGCCCGCCAGCATCCGCCCACGTCGTGGGTTGCCGGTCGCGAGGTCGGCGCCCGAGAGTCCTGTCGCATAGGAGAGGTAGCCCGGCAGCAGGGGCAGCACGCAGGGCGAGAAGAACGAGACCAGTCCGGCCAGGATCGCGACCGGGATGGCCAGCGCCAGCGCCCCGGACCCGGCCGTCTGCTGGAACCACTCACTCATCAGCGGGGCTCGGATCCGTGCCGGACGGCGATGCGGGTCGGGGTTCGGCGGCGATCTGCTCGATCACATCACGCAGCGTCACCGGGCTGTTGATCTCGCCGCGGACCAGTGCGGCCAACCTGCCCTGGCGGTCGAGGACCGCGGTGCTCGGCAGGTTGCGCGGAGAGATGTCACCCGAGAACGAGAGCAACACCTCGCCGCCCGGGTCATAGAAGGAGGGGAAGTCGACCTCGATGCCGCGCAGGAACGACTTGGCGTTCTCCGGGCTGCTCTCGCGGATGTTGATGCCCAGCAGCGCGGCGTCCGGGCCGATGTCGGTGACGACCTGGTCGAGCACCGGCATCTCCTTGCGGCACGGCCCGCACCCCGACCACCACACGTTGGCCACCAGCACCTGGCCCACGAAGTCCGCCGTGGCGAGGGGTTCCCCGTCAAGGTCGACACCGACCGCCTCGACCGGCGCGGTCCGGTCCGCGGGGTCGATCACCGTGATCTGTCCGTCCCCGCCGACGTAGTCCTTGCCCTCGGTGCCCTGGAGGTCGCTGCAGCCTGCCAGCGCGCCACACAGCGCGCCGGCCGCCACCAACATCCCCAGGGATCGCTTCACGAGCTGGGCTTGTTCTCTTCCGGCGCCCCGCCCGCCGAGAACGGCGCACGACGATCGGCAGCGGGGATGAGGTCGCCCGCGGGCTCGCTGTAGCTCACCCGGGTGAGCCGGTCGTCCTCGAAGTGCAGGGAGGTCAGCGAGCACAACGTGCACTGCCGCTTGCGCGGGTCGTGCAGGAACGAGCGGTTCTCCACGTGCAACCGCGTCGTCCAGATGGGCAGTTGATGAGACACGAGCACGGCTTCGTGGCCGGCGGCCGCCTCACGCGACTCGTGCACCGCTGCCATCATCCGCGCCACGATCTCCTTGTAGGGCTCACCCCACGACGGCTTCCACGGGTTCCACAGGTGCCGCCAGGCCGAGGGCTTGCGCAGGGCGCCGTCGCCGACCCCGAACCGCTTGCCCTCGAAGATGTTGGTCGACTCGATGATGCGTTCGTCGGTGACGATCTCGACGCCGCGGGCCCGGGCCAGCGGCGCGGCGGTCTCCTGGGCGCGTTCCAGCGGTGAGCAACGCACCTGGACGACGTCGCGCCGGCCGACGACCTCGGCGACCCGTTCGGCCATCCGCACACCGAGTTCGGAGAGTCGGAAGCCGTCGCGGCGTCCATAGAGCACGCCCTCGGGGTTGTAGACCTCGCCGTGGCGCAGCAGGTGGACAGTCGTCTCTGTGGTCACCGGTTCTCCTGGAATCGAGCCTGGGTTGTGGTCGGTTGGGCTAGGCCGTGGCTGCCGCGGCGGCACGGGCGGCCGCGGGGAGCGCGTCGAGGATCCTGGTCACGGCACGCTCGTCGTGCGCGGAGGAGAGGAACCACGCCTCGTAGGCCGAGGGCGGCAGGTAGACCCCGGCGTCGAGCATGGCGTGGAAGAACGCGGCGTAGGCCGCCGAGTCGGTGCGCGAGGCGTCGGCGAAGTTGCGGATCGGCCCGCCGGTGAAGAACACCGAGAACATCGTCCCTGCGCTCTGCACCACGTGTTCGACGCCGGCGAGCGCGAGCGCGTCGGAGGTCGCCGCCTTGATGGTGTCGCCGACCCGCGTCAGGTGCGCATAGACCTCGTCTGTCGCCAGGCGCAGGGTCGCCAGTCCGGCGGTGGTGGCGATCGGGTTCCCCGACAGGGTCCCGGCTTGATAGACCGAGCCTTCGGGAGCCAGGTGGGCCATCACCTCAGATCGCCCACCGAATGCCGCGGCCGGGAAGCCACCGCCCATCACCTTGCCGAAGGTCATCAGGTCCGGAGCCCAGCCCTCGATCGCGCCGTCCAGGCCCCAGTGCCCCTGGCGGGAGGCCCGGAAGCCGGTCATCACCTCGTCGCTGACGAACAGCGCGCCGTGACGGCGGCAGATGTCGGCGAGGTACTTGTTGAAGCCGGGGGCCGGCGGCACCACGCCCATGTTGCCCGGCGCGGCCTCGGTGATCAGGCACGCGATCCGATCGCCGTGCTCGGCGAAGACCGCCTCGACCGCGGCCCGGTCGTTGTAGGGCAGGACCAACGTCAGCGCGGTCGAGGACTCCGGGACCCCTGGAGTCCCGGGGACGGCGAAGGTCGCCAACCCCGACCCCGCGGAGGCCAAGAGTGCGTCGACGTGACCGTGGTAGCAACCGGCGAACTTCACCACCACGTCGCGACCGGTGAAGCCCCGGGCCAAGCGGATCGCCGACATGGTGGCCTCGGTGCCCGAACTGACCAGGCGCACCCGCTCGACCGGGGTGCGAGCCACGATCTCTTCGGCCAACTCGACCTCGGGCTCGGTCGGGGTGCCGAACGAGGTGCCGGCGGCCACCGCGGTCTGGACTGCTGCCTGAACCTCGGGGTGAGCGTGCCCGAGCAGCATCGGCCCCCACGAGCAGACCAGGTCGACGTACTCGCGCCCGTCGACATCGGTGAGCCAGGCGCCTGCGCCTGAGCGCATGAACCGTGGAGTCCCGCCCACGGCGTTGAAGGCCCGCACCGGCGAGTTCACCCCACCGGGTGTCACGTTCTTGGCACGGGCGAACAAGGCAGCAGAGCCAGCGGTCGCCGACACGCTCATCGAGGACTCATCGGGCGCCGGGCACACTGCTTCATCATCCCCGAGGCGGCCAAGCGGGGCGCAGGCAGGGCGCCCCGAGCGGGTTCTGGTGGTCTGGACCACTGCAGGGATCTCGTGAAGGTTCCATCACGACCCGGGGCTAACCTCGTCTCAACATGTGACGGTGAGTTCACCGTTCGCCCCACGCATTTCGGGATGCGCCGTAACCTCACGGTCACAAGGGTCGTTGGTTGGCCAGATGCCTGGAGGGGGCATCGGGAGCGTACTACCGGGAGAGAACTGCTATGTCTGCACCGACCAAGCCACGCAACGGACGAATTCGCAAGGTCACCACCTTGCTGCCCCTTGCGCTGCTCTCCGCTGCCTTCACCGCCAACATCGCAGGCGCCAACGCGCCCTCGGTGGTCTCGGCCGGCGCCGCAGACTCCGCACTTCCCGACGGCAGCGCCGTGCCCGCCAAGGCCATCGAAGCACCCGCCAGCGTCTCCAACGGCGACGGCCTCGGCCTCGGCCTCGGCGACGGCGACACCACCCGCATCGTGGCGACCGCGTCGACCTCCGGCATCCCCAGTGCGGCCCTGAGCGCCTACCAGCGCGCCGAGACCGTCATCAACGCCGCCGACAAGACCTGCAACCTGAGCTGGCAACTGATCGCGGCGATCGGCCGCGTGGAGTCCAACCACGGTCGCGCCAACGGCAACGTCCTCGACAACACCGGTCTGGCCAAGCCCGGCATCTACGGCATCGCCCTCAACGGGTCCAACAACACCACCGAGATCCTCGACACCGACGCCGGCCAGTTCGACAACGACCCGGCCTATGACCGTGCGGTCGGCCCGATGCAGTTCATCCCCTCGACCTGGTCGGTCGTGGGAGTCGACGCCGACGGCGACGGCGTCCGCAACCCGCAAGACATCGACGACGCCGCGCTCGGCACCGCGGTCTACCTCTGCTCCGGCGACGACGACCTGAGCACCCTGGAGGGTCAGCGCGGCGCCGTCTACCGCTACAACCACTCGCAGTCCTACGTCGACCTGGTGCTCTCGATCATGAACGCCTACATGGCCGGCGACTTCACCACCGTGCCCAACAGCGTCGTGGCCGCCGGCTACCTCGCCCCGACCACGACACCGAACGTGATCGGCAACCCGGGTCAGGTCCAGGAACTCGAGACCCCCGACGAGGGCCCGAGCAACTCGCCCTCCAGCCCGCCCAGTTCGCCCTCGACCCCGCCCAGTGGCGGCGGCAGTGGCGGCGGAGGCGGCGGCGGCACCGGCAGCACCGGCGGCGTGAAGGTTCCTCAGGTCACCGTGCCTGCCCTGCCCTCCACCTCGGTCGCCCCGGTTGACGAGGCACTCTCCGAGGTCCAGGCGATCGCCCAGTGCGTGGCCGACGGGCTCAACCAGCTGCTGAACCCGGACGCCTTCCTCAAGTGCGTCAAGAACTACATGAACCCGTAGTTCCCACACACCGAACAGCACCGGGTCGGTGCTACCGCTCTGCGGTAGCGCCGACTTCGTGCATTTGAGGGCCCGTGCGCCGGATTCGGAAGTCCGGCCGACCGGTCAGCGACGCTGCAGCAGCGTGGTCGCCTCGAGGGCCCAGTACGTCAAGACGATGTCGGCCCCCGCGCGGCGGATCGAGGTCAGCGACTCGAGGATCGCGGCCTCGCGATCGATCCAGCCGTTGGCCGCGGCGGCCTCGACCATCGCGTACTCACCCGAGACGTTGTAGGCGGCGACGGGAACATCGACGGCCTCGCGCACCGCACGGACCACGTCGAGGTAGCCCAGGGCGGGTTTGACCATGACGATGTCGGCGCCCTCCTCGACGTCGAGGAGAGCCTCGCGCACGCCTTCGCGGCCGTTGCGCGGGTCCTGCTGGTAGGTCCGGCGGTCACCGACCAGGGTGCTGTCGACGGCCTCGCGGAACGGTCCATAGAACGCGGAGGCGTACTTGGCCGAATAGGCGAGCACGCTCACCTCGGTGTGGTTGGCCGCGTCGAGTGCCTCGCGGATCACGCGGACCTGGCCATCCATCATCCCGCTGGGGCCGACAACGTCGACTCCGGCGTGCGCGTGCGCCCGGGCCATCTCGGCATAGAGCGCGAGGGTGGCGTCGTTGTCGACCCGTCCGTCGGGGGTCAGCACTCCGCAGTGACCGTGGTCGGTGAACTCGTCGAGGCACAGGTCGCTCATCACGGTGATGGCGTCGCCCACTTCGGCGACCACGTCGGTGATGGCGAGGTTGAGGATTCCGGTCGGGTCGAGGGCGCACGAACCGGTGGCGTCCCTGTGCTCGGGGATGCCGAAGAGCATCACCCCGCCGAGGCCGGCCTCAGCGGCCTCGGTCACCGCCTTCAGCAGCGTGCCGCGCGTGTGCTGGACGACCCCGGGCATCGATCCGATGGGGATCGGTGCGTCGATGCCCTCGCGGACGAACAGGGGCAGCACCAGGTTGCGCGGCTCCACCGAGGTCTCGGCGATCAGCGAACGCACACCGGGTGTACGCCGCAGCCGCCGGGGCCGCAGCAGCGGCCCCGCGACGGCGGGGATCGGCGTCTCGCCCTCGGTCGTCGGCGGGATCATCGGCGAGTCACTCCGCGCGACGCCTGCGGGCAGACGGCTTGCGCTCGGACGGCTTGGTCACCGGTTGCCCGGACTCGACCAACTCGAGGCGGCGGGCCGCACCGAAGTCGGCGAGGGCGTCGGCGAGCACCTCGACGTCGGGCTTGGAGGCCATGACGTCGACCCTGAGCCCGTGCTCCTCGGCGGTCTTGGCCGTCGCTGGGCCGATGACCGCGATCACGGTGGAGGGGTGCGGCTTGCCGGCGATCCCGACCAGGTTGCGCACCGTCGAGGACGAGGTGAACACCACGGCGTCGAACCGACCGGACTTGATGGCGTCACGGGTCTCCGCGGGCGGCGGGGTGGCCCGCACCGTGCGGTAGGCGGTGACGTCGTCGCACTCCCAACCCAGGTCGATCAGCCCGGCCACGAGGTTCTCGGTGGCGATGTCGGCGCGGGGCAGGAAGACCCGGTTGATCGGGTCGAGCACCTCGTCGTACTCGGGCCAGTCGGCGAGCAGACCGGCAGCCGACTGCTCGCCCGAGGGCATCAGGTCGGCCCGCAGACCCCAGGCAGCGATGGCCTCGACCGTCTTGTCACCGACGGCGGCGATCTTGAGCCCCGAGAACGCGCGTGCGTCGAGGCCGTACTCCTCGAACTTCTCGCGGACGGCCTTGACCGCGTTGACCGAGGTGAAGGCGATCCACTCGTAGCGGCCCTCCACCAGGCCGCGCACAGCCTTGTCCATCTGCAGCGGGTTGCGCGGCGGCTCGACCGAGATCGTCGGCACCTCGTCGGGCACCGCGCCGTAACCACGCAGCCGCAGGGTCAGCGGGGCCGCCTGGTCCTTGGTGCGCGGCACCAGGATGCGCCAGCCGAACAACGGCTTGGTCTCGAACCAGGACAGCGTCTCGCGCAGGTCGACGACGTCACCGACGACGATGATCGCCGGCGGCGCCATCCGCGCGGCACGCGCGTCGGCGGCGAGGTTCTCCAGCGTGGAGATGACCGTCTCCTGGTTGGTGGTGGTGCCCACCCGCGTCATGGCCACCGGCGTCTGCGGGGACCGACCGGCCCCGATCAGGGCGTCGGCGACCTCGCCGCACATGTTGACGCCCGAGAGCAGCACCAGGGTGCGGTTGTCGGCGTACTGACTCCAGTTGACCGAGCTGTGGCAGGTGATGACCGCGACCTCGCGGTGGTTCTTGGTCGTCAGCGGGATGCCGGCGTAGGCCGGGACCGCGGCGACCGAGGAGACCCCGGGCACGATCTCGAAGGGGATCTCGGCCTTGGCGCAGGCCTGGGCCTCTTCGGGCCCGGAGGCATAGAGGAAGGGGTCACCGGTCATGAGCCGCACGACTCGGCGACCGCCCTTGGCCTGGCGCACGACGACCTTGGCGCGGGCGGCGTGGGTCAGGGGCTGACCGTCCTCACCGAAGCCGCCGTCGACGAAGTCGGGGCCGAGCTTCTCGGCCTCGGTGATCTCGGCCTCGGCCGACGGCGTGGGGAGGCCCAGCAGAGTCCGCACCATCTGGGCGTGCTCGGGTTCCTCGGTCACGACTACGTCGGCCTGCCTGAGCAGGTCGACGGCGCGCACCGTCAGCAGATCTGGGTCACCGGGCCCGCTGCCCACAAAGGACACCCAGCCGCGGCTGGTGGGAGTTTGGCCACGGGTCGACTTCGTCGGTGTGGTCTTGGCTCGCGTCATGCGTCGTGCACCTGTTTCTATCTGTTGGTTGTGCCGTGTGTCGGGTCGTGTCCTCTGACGGGTGGTTCGGTGAGCAGGTGGTGCAATCAGGCCGGATCATCGATCCGGAAAGCAATGGAGTCGGCGCTGGTCGAGGCCGTCTCGAGGTCGGCAGCGCCGTCGGCCAACATCTCCTTGGCCAGTCGGTCCCCGAGGCCGACCGCGTCCGAGACGCTGCCGGTGGCCGACATGCGCACCGAGAGCGTGCCGTCGGTCGACAGGGCGATCGCGCGCAGCCAGAGTTCCTCGCCGTCTTCACCCTCGACCACCTCGGCCAGGGCGCCGATGGGTGCCGAGCAGCCGCCTTCCAGGGTGGCGAGGACGGCGCGCTCGGCGTCGGTGGCCGCACGGGTGGCGGGATCCTCGAGCCCGGCGAGGGATGCGGCGAGATCGTCGCCGGCGCGGCACTCGACTGCCAAGGCACCCTGCCCGGGGGCGGGGAGCATCTGCAGTGGGTCGAGCACCTCGGTGACCTCCTCGAGCCGGCCGATGCGGGCCAGGCCGGCGCGCGCCAACAGAACCGCGTCGAGCTCGCCGGAGCGGACCTTGCCGACGCGAGTCTCGACGTTCCCACGAACTGCGACAACGCCCAAACCGAGGCCGAGCGCCTCGAGTTGCGCGACGCGTCGCGGCGAACCGGTTCCGACGGTGCTGCCGACGGGGAGTTCGCCCAGGGTGAGTCCGTCTCGGGCCACCACCACATCGCGCGGGTCCTCGCGCAGCGGCACGGCGGCCAGCACCACGCCGGGGTGGGGGTAGGTCGGCAGGTCCTTGAGGGAGTGCACGGCGATGTCGACCCGTCCCTCGACGAGGGCATCGCGCAGCGCGGAGACGAACACGCCGCTGGCCGAGGCGGGTGTCTGGGTCAAGGGGGTACCGGCGGCCTGTGAGCGGTCGCCGGAGGTGCTGATCTCGACGAGTTCGACCTCGCGACCCAACTCGCGGCTGATCCGCTCAGCGACCCACCCCGTCTGGGTCTTGGCCAGCAGCGAGGCCCGGGTGCCGATCCGCAGGGCGGTCATGACGGAACCTCCCCGGCGCTGAGATCGGGGCGCGTGACCGCGTCCACGGCCTCGGGGTCGAGCGCGAAGAGTTCGGCGAGCGCGGCGGCGTAGGAGACGGCGCCGGCCTCGTTGGCGAGCTCTCGCACGCGCACGGTCGGCTCGTGGAGGAGCTTGTCGGCGACCCGGCGCACGGCCTGGAGGATCTCCTCGCGGGAGGCGTCGTCGAGTTCGGGCAACCGGCCCGCCAACCGCGCCATCTCGGCCTCGACGACCGAGGTCGCCATCGTCCGCAGCGCGACCACGGTCGGGGTGACGCTGGCCTGCCGGCGGGCCGACAAGAAGGCGCTGACCTCCTGGGTCACGATCCGGCGCACCTCTTCGACCTCGCGGCCGGCAGGTGAGGCGTGGAGCTCGTCGGCGAGATCGGCCAGGTCGATGCGAACCACTCCGGGGATCTCGCCCACGGCGTGATCGACGTCGTGCGGGACCGCGAGGTCGAGGAAGGTCATCGGCCGGCCGTCGGCGCGGGCCGCCTCGACCATCTCGCGGGTGACCAGGACCCCGGTGGCGCCGGCGCACGCGAGGACCAGATCGGCCTGTGCCAGAGCAGCGGGCAGGTCGCTCAGGGTCGTCGCCTCGGCGTCGTACTCCGCGGCCAGACGCGAGGCTCGCTCGATGCTGCGGTTGGCCACCGTGACCCGGGTGGCGCCGCCGCGGGTGACCGTCGCGGTCGCCAGCCCCGCCATCGAACCGGCGCCGAGGATCAGCACCCGCGCCTGGTCCAGCGGGCCGGTGTGCTCGGCACAGCGCTCGAGCGCGGCTCCGACCAGCGTCGGGGCGACCCGGTCGATGTCGGTCTCGGCACGGGCTCGCTTGCCGACCCGCAATGCCTGCTGGAACAACACGTTCAGCGCCGAACCCACGCTGCCGAGCTCTTGGCCCTGGCGCAGCGCATCGCGGGTCTGGCCGAGGATCTGGCCCTCGCCGATCGCCATGGAGTCGAGCCCGGCGGCCACCTGGAACAGGTGCGAGATCGCACCGTCGTCGTAGTGGACATACAGATGCGGGAGCATCGCTGCGGTCGGGCCGCCGACGCGTTCGACCAGCAGCCGCGAGAGCTCTTCGACCGAGCCGTGGAATCGGTCGACCTCGGCATAGATCTCCACGCGGTTGCAGGTGGAGATGACCGCCACCTCGGTGACGTGCTCGAAGCCGAGCGCCTGGGCGACCAACTTGGGCACCGTGGACTCCCGGGGCGCGATCTGCTCGAGCAGCGCCACGGGTGCGGTGTTGTGGGAGATCCCCACGACCAGGACGCTCATCGGGCGACCTCCGCGGCCGCGCGGTGGTCGTGCGACTTCCGCTGCTCGTGATAGGCCAGGATCTGGAGTTCGATCGAGAGATCGACCTTGCGCACGTCGACACCGTCGGGGACCGCGATGACGGTGGGCGCGAAGTTCAAGATGCTGGTGATGCCGGCCGACACCATCGCGTCGGCCACGGCCTGGGCCGCGTGGGCGGGAGTCGAGATGACACCGATGGCCACGCCGTGCTCGGCGACGATCTCGCCGAGGTCGGCGAAGGCGCGCACGTCGATGCCGGCGACCACTTCCTCCTGGCGCAGCGGGTCGGCGTCGAGCAGTGCCACCACTCGGAATCCGCGGCTGCGGAACCCGGAGAAGTTGGCCAGGGCGTGGCCGAGGTTCCCGATGCCCACGATCACCACGGGCCAGTCCTGGGTCACCCCGATCTCGCGGGCGATCTGGTAGCGCAGGTAGTCGACGTCGTACCCGACCCCGCGGGTGCCGTAGGAGCCGAGGTAGGAGAGGTCCTTGCGCAGTTTGGCGCTGTTGACCCCCGCCGCGGCCGCGAGTTCCTCGCTGCTGCAGGTGGCGATGTCTTGGTCGGCCAGGGCGCTGAGCGCTCGCAGATAGACGGGCAGTCGCGCGACTGTTGCCTCGGGGATCTCCCGGGCATTGTGTGGGTGAGTCCGTGCCGTCACTCGTCTACTTTCCAGCCACCACCAGAGGGGGTCGAGAGGCCCGTCCAGCTCCAGCGGCGCGCCCGCTCAGACTAGGCGCTTGTGAATGGGAGAACAAAACTGAGCGGCTGTCGGCAATACCACACTGGGGGGTCCTTGACCGGTCCGGGGCGGGGCCCGGAGTCCCTCTCCCCCGCCGTCCGCGCGCAGTCCCGGCGCCCTCCCTCGGGCAGGTCCGCCGGCAGTCCCCCGGGCAGTCCCCAGGCAGTCCCCATGTAACTGACTGTTCGGAGTTCTTTCAGGCTGTCCAGCCAGCCTGAAAGATGCACGAACAGTCAGTTACATGCACTCGTGTGGCGATGAGGTGCTCTCGCGTGGCGACCCACGCGGGCGGACTACCCGCCCTGAGGGGGCGGCTGGGACAGGGCCAGGCGCAACCGCTGCTCGTCGACCCGCCAGAAGTCGTGCTGGCGCCCGTCGACGAAGGTCACCGGGATCTGTTCGCCGAAGCGGCTGGTGAGTTCGGGGTCGCCCTCGATGGAGCGCTCCTCGAAGCTCTCATCGAGCGCGGCACAGACGCGACTGATCACGGCACGGGCGTCATCGCACAGGTGGCAGCCCGGTTTGCCATAGAGAAGGACGCGCGCGGTCATCGGCCTACAGGCGGGTTCGTCATTCGAGCAGTCCCAGCGCACGACGCCGTTCGATGCCTCGCAGCCGACCCTTCTGGACCTTGCCGGTCACACCGACGGGCAGTTCGGAGACGATCTCGATCCGGCTGGGCTGTTTGAACCGGGCCAGTCGCTCCACACAGTGCTCGCGCACGGCCGCCTCGACCGCCTGGGGATCACCGGACGCGACGACGTAGGCCACGACGGCCTCACCGGTCTCCTCGTCGTCCACGCCGATCACCGCGGCTTCGGAGACGCCGTCGACCTCACGGATCACGTCCTCGACCTCAACGGGGTAGACGTTGAAGCCCGAGACGATCACCAGTTCCTTGAGCCGGTCGACCAGGAAGAGGTCGCCGCTGGGATCCAAGAACCCGACGTCGCCGGTGGACCACCAGCCCTCGGCGTCGGGTCCGTCGGCTCCGTC